>DATMAH010000108.1:0-3126 GCA_035583735.1 Dehalococcoidia bacterium | reverse complement strand
CACCTCCTCCACGGCCGTCTTGATCAGCGATGGGTCGTCGCGCAGGAGCTGAGCTGGTCCGGGTTGCGCAGCAGCGCCAGCACGCCGTTGCCGATGAGGTTCACCGTCGTCTCGTGGCCGGCCACGAGTAGCAGCACGCATGTCGAGAGCAGCTCCTCTTCGGTGAGCTGGTTGCCCTGGTCCTCCGCCGCGATGAGCGCGCTGATCAGGTCGTCGCGCGGTTCCGCCCGGCGCTTCGCGATGAGGTCCTCGAAGAATGCGCGGAACGCCTCGAGCGTCGCCTGCCGGCGCTCCAGCTCCTCCGGCGGCAGCGCGAACTCCGGGTCGAGCCCGCGCACCAGCTCGCGCGACCAGCGCTTGAACTTGTCGGCGTCCTCCGCGGGCACACCCAGCATCTCGCTGATGATGATCACCGGCAGCGGGTACGCCAGATCCTCGATGACCTCGAACGCCCCCTTCCGGGCGACGGCGTCGATCTGCTGCTGCACCACCTGCTCGATGCGCGGCCGCAGCGCCTCGACGACGCGCGGCGTGAACGCCTTGTTCACGAGACCGCGCAGCCGCGTGTGGTCCGGCGGGTCGAGGAACAGGAATGGCCGCGTCTCCAGCATCACCGTGTCCGGGTCGAACCCCTGCGCGATCACCTGCTCGCGGAAGTTCGGCGCCTTGCGCGCGTCGTTGCTGACGTGGGGGCTGCGCAGGATGTTCGCGCAGTCGGCGTACCGCGACAGCACGAACATGCCCAGCGGGCTGCGCTGGACGGGCGCCGTCTCGCGCAGGCGGCGGTACGTTGGATAGGGGTTCTCGCGGAACGCCGGGTCGAAGGGGTTGAAGCCCAGCTCGCTCTCGACGCTGATGTCTTCGGCCTGCGTCATGCTGCACCTCCGGCTGCGTTCTCCACCGGCGTCTCCATGATCGCACGCTCCATCCGCAGTGTCATACGCCGATCGCTGCGAAAAGCGCAGCGCTGTGCGTGTCCGGCGCCTCGCGGCGTATGCTTGGGCATGGCCACTCGCAAGATCGAGCTTGAGGTCGGCGGCCGTGCGGTCACCGTCACCAACCCCGAGAAGCTCTACTTCGCCGACGCGGCGATCACGAAGCTCGACCTGGTGCAGTACTACATCGCGGTCGCCGAGGGCGCCCTGCGGGGCGTCTACCGCCGCCCGATGGTGCTCAAGCGCTACGTCGATGGCGCGGACGGCGAGCCCTTCTTCCAGAAGCGCGCCCCCAGGAACCTGCCGCCGTGGGTCGATACGGCGCACATCACCTTCCCGAGCGGCCGCACCGCCGACCTCTGCGTCTGCGACGAGCCCGCTGACCTCGCCTGGGTCGCCAACCTCGGCTGCATCGACCTCAACCCGTGGCCCGTGCGCGCCGACGACGTCGACCATCCCGACGAGCTGCGCGTCGACCTCGACCCGACGCCGGAGGCTATGTTCGCCGACGTCCGCGACGTGGCGATGATGGTGCGGGAGGTCCTCGACGAGCTTGGGTACGCCGGGTACCCGAAGACGTCGGGCTCGCGCGGCATCCACATCAACGTGCGCATCGAGCCGAAGTGGGAGTTCGGGCATGTGCGGCGCTGCGCCCTCGCGCTCGGGCGCGAAGTGGAGCGGCGCATCCCGGCGCTGGCGACGACGGCGTGGTGGAAGGAAGAGCGCCACGGCGTCTTCATCGACTACAACCAGAACGCGCGCGACCGCACCGTCGCCTCCGCCTACTCCGTGCGTCCGACAAAGGACGCGCGCGTCTCGTATCCGTTGCGCTGGGAGGACGTGCCCGACGTCGACCCGGCCGACTTCACGCTGCGCACCGTGCCGGCGCTCTTCGCGCAGCATGGCGACGCCTCCGCGGCGATCGACGACGTGCACCATTCGCTGGAGCCGCTGCTGGAGCTGGTCGAGCGCCAGGAGCGCGAGGGCCAGGGCGACGCGCCGTGGCCGCCGCACTTCCCCAAGGAGGACGGCGAGCCGCCCCGCGTCCAGCCCAGCCGCCGCAGGAAGGCGACGTAGCCTCAGCCCGCGAACACCTGCGCCAGCTCGTAGGGCACCGTCGTCTCGATCTGCTCGAACGTGCAGGCTTCGGGTGGCTTGTCCGGGCGCCAGCGCTTGAACGTCGCGGCGTGGCGGAAGCGGTTGCCCTGCAGATAGTCGAACGTCACCTCGCAGACGCGCTCCGGGCGGAGACGCACCCAGTCCATGTCCTTGCCGCCGGTCCAGCGGCTCGGCGTGCCGGGCGTGCGGCCCCGCCCGAAGCCGGCGTTCTCGTCGTCGGTGATCAGCGGGCGCATCTCGTCCGCCAGCGCGCGCCGTTCCGGTGCCTTGAAGCTCGACGTGTGGCCGACGTGGTGCAGGACGCCAGTGTCGTCGTACAGCCCCAGCAGCAGCGAGCCGACGGCGCGCTCCGGCTCACCCTTGTACCAGCGCAGCCCCGCCACCACGCAGTCGACGGTGCGGAGGTGCTTGATCTTCAGCATCGCGCGCACGTCGGGCTGGTACGCGTCTGCCAGGCGTTTGGCGATCACGCCGTCGAGACCAGCGCCCTCGAAGCGGTTGAACCAGTCCTGCGCCAGCGCGCGGTCGCGCGTCGCCGGCGTCAGGTGCGCGGGCCGCCGCACATCGGCCAGCGCCCGCTCCAGCCGCGCGCGACGCTCCTCGAACGGCGTGCGCATGAGGTCGTCCGTGCCCTCCGCCAGCATGTCGAAGGCGACGAACGACGACGGCGTCTCCGCGGCGAGCTTCCGCACGCGCGATTCCGCTGGATGGATGCGCATCTGCAGCGCGTCGAAGTCGAGGCCGTGGTCCGTCATGATGACGACTTCGCCGTCCAGCACCATCGGCTCCGGCAGCACGTCGCACAGGCTCTGCTGCAGCTCAGGGAAGTAGCGGGCCAGCGGCTTCAGGTCGCGGCTCTGCAGGTAGCACTCCTCGCCGTCGTAGAAGACGATGGCGCGGAAGCCGTCCCACTTCGGCTCGTAGAGCCAGCCGCCGCCGGACGGGATCTCCGGCGTGAGCTTCGCCAGCATCGGCGGGATCGGCGGCTGGACCGGCAGCGTGAGCTTCGCCACGCGGGAACGGTAGCAGCCGGCCGCCCATGCTGCCCGCACCCGGCGCTATCCGACCAAAG
>DATMAH010000107.1:0-17783 GCA_035583735.1 Dehalococcoidia bacterium | reverse complement strand
GACTTCCTGGCGGCGCTCCTCTTGGCTGCGGCCTGTGCCCCCGCCTCCCCCGGCAGGGTCATCTGCTGCCCGTCCGCGGGCGATGATATCGCTTCTTGCCCGCTCCCCGGGCCCATGTCTTCTAGGGACGACACGACGGCTCTCCTTTCCTCAGTGTCCCTCAGGCTGATCGAGATAGTACGACACCACGCGTCATGAATCGACACGTCCACCGAAGAAAATGTCGAGAGGCCGCTTTGTCCGGCGATCATTCGCCGCGGCTATACTGCGCCACCCTGCGGGCGTCGGCGCCGTCGGGCGACGGCGAGATGGCCGTGCGCCCGGCCGGTCCCCGGCGGCACGGGCAAGGGAGGAGCGATGATCGAGGGCAAGCTGGTCAACCTGCGCGCGCCGGAGATGGGCGACCTGGAGCGCAACCATCGCTGGATCAACGACCGCGATGTCACGCAGTACCTGGTCATGCGCTATCCGATCTCCCTCGCCGCCGAGGAGGCGTGGATGCGCGAGCGGACGGCGCGCCCCCTCTCGTACGACAACGTCTTCTTCGCCATCGAGACGAAGGACGGCGTCCACATCGGCAACATCAACTTCTTCAACACGTCCGCCGAGGACCGGAAGACGGAGCTCGGCATCATGATCGGTGAGAAGGCGTACTGGTCGAACGGCTACGGCTCGGACGCCCTCCGCCTGATGCTGCGATTCGCCTTCGAGGAGATGAACCTTAACCGCGTGCAGCTCGACGTCTACGCGGAGAACGCGCGTGCCCGCGCCGCCTACAGGAAGGTGGGCTTCGTCGAAGAGGGGACGCGGCGCCGTGCCCGCTACCAGCAAGGCGCGTACCAGGACGTCGTGGTGATGGCCGTCCTGCGCGACGAGTGGGCGCGGTAGGCAGTTGATCCCTTGACGCCCGCAGGCTCGGGTCTGGGGCCTCGGGTCGAGGGGCGGCAAAGATGGGCATGGCTGTGAGACAACGCGCGGGCCCCGAAGCCCGCGCTGCCGTGCCGTGCACGGACATCCGTCTGCGCTGCCTCGCCGTCGCCCCGGCCGGCACTTGACACGCACGTTCTAATCGCCGTACCATTGCAGACTAGAACAGGCGTTTGAAACAAACGATTGCCCGATGATGCATCATCGGGCGGAGGTGCCGCATGAAGCAAGGTCTCTCGACGCGCCAGGAAGCGATCCTCGACTTCATGCGCAAGTTCATCGACGAGCACGACTATCCGCCGAGCATCCGCGACATCCAGCTCGGCTGCGGCATCAGCTCCACGTCCGTCGTCGACTACAACCTGAAGGCGCTCGAGAAGGCGGGGCTGATCCGCCGCGACCGCGAGGTCTCGCGCGCGATCGAGCTGCTCGACCCGCGCCGCGGCCGGCGCCCCCGCACGGTGCCCGTGCCGATCATCGGCACCATCGCCGCCGGCCAGCCGATCCCGGTGCCCTCGCCGGACAACATCGACTACGACAACGTCTTCGACGCCACCGAGGACCTCACGAAGGGCAAGGAGAACGTCTTCGCGCTCAAGGTGCGCGGCACGTCGATGATCGACGCCCTCGTTAACGACGGCGACATCGTCATCCTCGAGCAGACGAGCGCGGCCGACGACGGCGACATGGTCGCCGCGTGGCTGAAGGACGAGAACGAGGCCACGCTCAAGAAGTTCTATCGCGAGGGCGACCGCGTCCGCCTCCAGCCCGCCAACACGACGATGAAGCCGATCTACACCTCGCCCGACAACGTCGAGATCCAGGGGCGCGTGCTCGCGACGATCGGCCGCCGCGACTGAGCGACGGCATGTGCTATCCCGCGTACGCCCGCCGCGGCGCCGTCCCCGCACCGCGCGTCCGGCGGCCCAGCGCGCACAGCTCGTGCACCAGGAGCTGCAGCGCTGACTCGTCGTCTTGCAGGCCCCGCTTCACGTTCAGGTCGGCGTCGAGCAGCAGGCGGTAGGCCTCCCGGATGCCGCCTTTACCGAACTGCCGCGCCGACATCATCGCCCTCCGCACCCGCCACTCCGGCACGCCCGCCAGCTTCGCCAGCTCGCCCTCGCTGCCCACGCCGCGCTCCGAGGCGTCGAGCAGCAGCGCGAGCTGGCGGAACTCGCGCACGACCATCGCCACGAGCACCGGCGGCGGCTGCCCGTCGTCGAAGAGCCGGCGCAGCGCCGTGAGCGCCTTGCGCTCGTCGGCCGCGACGATGCCCTCGGTGAGGTCCCAGATCTTCGCGTCGGCGGCGGATGCCGCGACGTGGGCCACCGTTGCGGCCGTCACCGGCTCGCCGTCGGCGTACGCGCTGAGCTTGTCGATCTCCTGCTCCAGCGCCCAGAGGTCCGGTCCCGCCGTCTCGGCCAGCGCGCGGACGGCCGCCGCGTCCATCGTCACGCCGCGCGCGTTCGCGTGGTCCCTGATCCAGCGCTGCAGCGCGCCGTCCTTCGGGGAGAGGGGTTCGAACCGCTGCGCCTTGCCCGCCTTCGCGAAGAGCGCCAGCGCGCTGCTGTTGCCGAGGGCGCCCTCCACGAAGACCAGCGTCGTCGTCGGCGGCACGGCCGCCCGATCGGCGAGCTGCTCGACGGCGGCGCGCCACGCCGCGAGCGGGTCGTCGGCGTCGTCCTTGTGGGCCTTCTTGCGCCCCCGGCCCTTCGCTTGCGCGCCCAGCGCCCCCAGCAGTCCTTCTACGATGACGAGGCGGTTGGATGCGAGGAACGGCAGCGCCGTCGCGTGCGCCAGCAGCTCCTGCGGGGTAAGGGCGCGGCCGTCCAGCACGGTCGTGTTGGACGCGAGCATGTCGTCGCGGGCGGCGAGCGCGTCCCGGATCTCGCGGAGCGCGTGCCGCACCTGGTAGCTGTCGGTGCCGTGGAGGATGTGGATCACGCGGCCATTGTAGTCCGGCGGCCTCGGGTGGACAGCGAGCGATGGGACGAAGGGGCCGGACGCCGCTAGAGAATCGGTTCGGTCCCCTCGACTTCGAAGACGCGCTCGGCGCCGCCGACGAAGCGGCTGCCGGCGATGCGGGCGCGGGCCGTCCGGCCGTCGTCGAACGCGAGCACGACGTCGCGGAGCCTGCCGACGAAGTACGCGGATGCGAGCTGCCCCGGCCGGTCCAGGCGTCGCAGCGTCGCGCGCCAGCCGCCCTGGCGGGACTCGATGGCAACGTGCGCGGACGTGATCGGCACGCCGGTCGTCGTCAGGACGGCGGCACGAAGCGCGGGCGCCGGCGCTGCGGTGGAGGCGGCGCTGTGGCGGGGGGAGGCTGCTTCTATGACCGAGATCACCATCGGGCGCGGCCCTTCCCGGGCGGTACGATGCCCTCGCATCACTTGTCGACGTAAATATATGCCGCTGAATGTTGCCTCGTCGTGAACGCCCGTTAAATGAGTGTGAACGCCCGGTGAATGCGGGGAGTTGCCTGATCCGCGGCAATGCGCGAGGTCTGCGGCGTGGCCCCTACATGGCGAGCTGGAGCTGACCGACGGACGGCTGCGGCGCCCGCGGGGCGACAAGGTCGTACTTCAGCCGCAGGCGCTCGATGGCGCGGTGCACCTCCTGCGTGTACGACCTGGGCGCGTAGACGCCGCGGTAGTACCTGGCGTACCGCTCGCTGAGGTGCGGGTAGGCTTCGCGCAGGAAGGGCATGAACCACTCGCGCGTGCCCGGCTTCAGGTACAGCACGTTATCGCTGATGAACGACGCGCCGTGCTCCCGCGCCGCCTCGACGACCCGCTCGAGGTCGGCGGGGTCGTCGGTGATGCCGGGGAGCACCGGCGCCAGCAGCACGCCGCAGCGGATGCCCCGCTCGGCCAGCAGGCGCATCGCCTCCAGCCGCTTCGTCGGCCGCGCCGTCCCCGGCTCGATGCGGCGCCACACGTCCTCGTCCAGCGTCGCGATGCTGAAGTTCACGGTTAGTTCGGCCACCTGGCTCAGCGACTCCAGGACGTCGGCGTCGCGGACGATGAACGGCGACTTCGTGACGATGCTGGCAGGGTTGGCGGCATCGCGCAGCACCTTCAGCGCCCTGTGCGTGAGCGAGTACTTGAGCTCGGCGGCCTGGTAGGGGTCGCACGCCGTGCCGACGGCGATGAGCTCGCGCCGCCAGCCGGGACGGCCCAGCTCGGCGCGCAGCACGTCCGGCACGTTCACCTTCACCACGACGCGCGTCTCGAAGTCGCGCCCCGCGTCGTACCCCAGGTACTGGTGGGACCCGCGGGCGAAACAGTACGTGCAGGCGTGCTGGCAGCCCCGGTAGGGGTTGAGGGTCCAGCGGAACGGCATCATGCGCTCGGAGGCGGCGGAGATGCGGTTGAGGGCGGTCTTGCATGCGATCTCTTCGAAGATGATGTCCGGCATGGGCGTGCTCCGTCGTACAGATGTTCTACTGGCCGGGGCGGACATTCTCGCACCAGAACATATGTTTGTCAATGGCCTATCCAGCGTGACATAAGGGATCGCCAGGACTGGAGGATGGTCGGGAGTAGGCGCCTGTCGTACCATCGCCGCACGCGGAGAGACAGCAGCCGGAGGTGTAGACCTGGACTTCGAGACCATCCTCTATGAGAAGGAAGGCGGCAAGGCGCGCATCACGCTTAACCGGCCGGAGAAGCTGAACGCGCTCTCCGGGAAGCTGCAGCGCGAGCTGAACACGGCACTCTGGGAGGCGGACAACGATACCGCCGTGCACGTCGTCATCCTGCGCGGGCGGGGACGGGCGTTCTGCGCCGGATACGACCTCTCGCCGATGCAGTCGGGGCCGCCGCGTGACGCCGGGGAGGCGTACACGAACGTCTATCGCGGCGCGGCATCGCTTGAGGACGACGTCTGGCAGCTCGAGCGCCAGCAGCGCGACCGCATGGCGATCTTCGACATGCACAAGCCGGTGATCGCCCAGATCCACGGTTACTGCCTGGCCGGCGGCACGGACCTGGCGCTGCTGAGCGACATCGTCGTCGCGGCGGAGGACGCCGTCATCGGCTTCCCGCCGGTGCGGGCGATGGGCTCGCCGCCGGCCCATATGTGGACGTACCTGGTCGGCCCGCAGTGGGCGAAGTACATGCTGCTGACGGGCGACAGCATTACCGGCCGCGAGGCGGCGGAGGTCGGCCTGGTCTGGAAAGCCGTGCCCGCGGCCGAGCTGGAGCCGACGGTCGAGGCGCTCGCCTCGAAGATGGAGATGATCGACTCGGAGCTGCTGGCGGCGAACAAGCGCATCGTGAACGTGGCGCTGGAGCTGATGGGCGCCCGCACCATCCAGCGGATGGCGGCGGAGAACGACGGCCGGGCGCACCAGGCGCCGTCGGTGCGCGAGTTCGGCCGCATCGCCATGCAGCAGGGGCTGAAGGCGGCGCTGGAGTGGCGGGACACGAAGTTCAACGACGGCCGTGCCACGGCGGCCTACCAGCAGCGCAAGCAGCAGTCGGAGAGCGGGAGATGAGGGCGAAGGCAGGGCGTGGGAAGGCGGGGAGCCGGAGAGATGAGGCTGACGCTGGACGCGGGAGCCGCGGCGCGGACGGGCCCGCTGGCTGCCGGCGCGACACCCCCGGCACCAGACACGCCTCCTGCGTGCTGACCCGCCCCGCCACCAGCCATCCCAGCACCTGACCCCGCCGCTGTTCTCTGCTGTTCAAGGTGATTCTGTCCTTCATGGTGTGACAGAATCACTGCCCAGTTAGGGTGGGACACGTTCACTGCCCATCTACACCGGCGCCAGGCGTCTTGACACTATGTCAGCATCCTCGATAGCATTCCTCGTTGCCTCTGAAGCCCTTCCAGCGGGGGGTTTCAGCGTCTTTGTCAGGTCGGAAGACCCCAAAGTGACAACGGCCGGCAAGAGTGGTCGTTGGTCCGCCGAGAGCGGACGGGACGGCTACGCCGGACTGGCTCAGGAATAAGGCTCCGGCCTTTCGTGTGCCCCGAAGACGGGGACTCCGCGTGACCGGGGGCTAGTAGAAGAGGAAGTCGGACGTGCCGACGATCAGTCAGCTTGTGCGCAAGGGCCGGAAGCGGCCCACGAAGAAGACGAAGGCGCCCGCCCTTCGCTTCACCTACAACTCGCTCAAGAACCGCATCGAGCGCGGGAAGGGTTCGCCCCAGAAGCGCGGCGTCTGCACGCAGGTGCGCACCATGACGCCGAAGAAGCCCAACTCGGCGCTGCGGAAGATCGCGCGCGTCCGCCTGACGAACCACATCGAGGTGACGGCGTACATCCCGGGCGAGGGTCACTCCCTTCAGGAGCACTCCGTCGTCCTCATCCGCGGCGGCCGCGTGAAGGACCTGCCGGGCGTCCGCTACCACATCATCCGTGGGGCGCTCGACGCGCAGGGCGTGGCCAACCGCAAGCGCGGGCGCAGCAAGTACGGCACGCGGAAGGCGTAAGGGGAAGCGAAGATGCCGCGCCGAGCAAAGATCGCCAAGCGAGAGATCCTTCCCGACCAGCGCTACAACAGCCGCGTCGTCTCCATGTTCGTCAACAAGCTGATGATGCGCGGCAAGAAGAGCACCGCCGAGCGCATCATGTACAAGGCGCTCGAGCTGGTGGAGCAGCAGGGCCGCCGGCCCGCCATGGACACGTTCGAGCAGGCGATGCGCAACGCGACGCCGACGATCGAGGTGAAGCCGCGGCGCGTCGGCGGCGCGACGTACCAGGTGCCCGTCGACATCCGCGCGGAACGCCGCACGGCGCTGGCCATCCGCTGGCTCCTGCGCTCGGCGCGCTCGCGCGGCGGCCGCTCGATGGCGGAGCGGCTGGCGGCGGAGATCATGGACGCGGCCGGCGGACAGGGAGCGACGATCAAGAAGAAGGAAGACACGCACCGGATGGCCGAGGCGAACCGCGCGTTCGTACATTACAGGTGGTGAAGTAGGACCACGGTCCGCGCTCGCGCGGAGATGCCGCCGGCGACAGCGTCACCGGCGGCGATTCATGCCGGAGCGGTCGGCCGCATGGGGGCGGGCGCCGAGGCGGACAGGGCAGGAACAACGGGATAGATGGCACGGACAGTACCAATCGAGAGAATCCGAAATATCGGCATCATCGCCCACATCGACGCGGGTAAGACGACCGTGACCGAGCGCATCCTCTACTACACCGGTCGCACCTACAAGATCGGCGAGGTCCACGAGGGCACGGCCGTCATGGACTGGATGGAGCAGGAGCGCGAGCGCGGCATCACCATCACCGCGGCGGCGACGACGGCCGAGTGGAAGGACCACCAGGTCAACATCATCGACACGCCCGGCCACGTCGACTTCACCGTCGAGGTGGAGCGCAGCCTGCGCGTGCTGGACGGCGGCGTCGTCGTGTTCGACGCGGTGGCCGGCGTGGAGCCGCAGTCGGAGACGGTGTGGCGCCAGGCCGACCGCTACAAGGTCCCGCGCATCGCCTTCGTCAACAAGATGGACCGCATCGGCGCCAACTTCTGGCGCACCGTCGACATGATCACGGAGCGCCTGGGCGCCCGCCCCATCCCGGTGCAGATCCCGATGGGCAGCGAGGCGGACTTCGAGGGCGTCATCGACCTTATCGAGATGAAGGCGTGGCAGTTCACCGGCAACCGCGACGACGCGCCGATCGAGGGCCCCATCCCGGAGAGGTACCGCGCCGAGGCCGAGGAATGGCGCGAGAAGATGATCTGGTCGCTCGCCGAGGTGGACGAGCAGGTGGAGCTGAGCGCGCTCGAGGGGCACGAGCTGACCGTGCACGAGATCCAGGCGGCGCTGCGGCGCGTGACCGTCGGCACGCCGCTGCACCCGGCGCGGCCAACGACGACGCCCGTGCTGTGCGGCAGCGCGCTGAAGAACAAGGGCGTGCAGCTCCTGCTCGACGCCGTCGTCGAGTTCCTGCCGTCGCCCGATGACGTGCCGCCGGTCAGCGGCATCGACCCCAAGACGGAGCAGACGGTCGAGCGCCGGCCCGACGACAGCGAGCCGTTCTCCGCGCTCGCCTTCAAGATCGTCTCAGACCCCCACATGGGACGCCTCGCCTACTTCCGCGTCTACTCCGGCGTCCTCAAGTCCGGCAGCAGCGTCTACAACTCCACCCGCCAGAAGACCGAGCGCGTGAGCCGCATCATGCAGATGCACGCGAACCACCGCGAGGACATCGCCGAGATCGGCGCCGGCGGCATCGCCGCCATGGGCCTCAAGGTGACGACGACAGGCGACACACTCTGTGACCCCGCACACCCCATCATCCTGGAGTCCATCACGTTCCCGGAGCCGGTGATCCACATCGCCGTCGAGCCGAAGACGAAGGACGACCAGGACCGCATGGGCGAGGCGCTGCAGAAGCTGGCCGAAGAGGACCCGAGCTTCCGCATGCGGCACGACCCCGACACCGGCCAGACGATCATCTCCGGCATGGGCGAGCTGCACCTGGACGTCATCGTCGACCGCATGAAGCGCGAGTTCCGCGTCGAGGCGAACGTGGGCCGGCCGGAGGTGGCGTACAAGGAAGCGATCAAGCGGCCGGCGAAGGCGGAGGGGCGCTTCGTGCGCCAGACGGGCGGCCGCGGCCAGTTCGGCGTCGCGCGCGTCGAGATCGAGCCGCTGGAGCGTGGCGCCGGCTTCGAGTTCGTCGACAAGGTCGTCGGCGGCGAGGTGCCGCGCGAGTTCATCCCCGCGATCGAGCAGGGCGTGCGGTCCGCGCTCGAGAGCGGCGTGCTCGCCGGCTACCCGGTGATCGACGTGCGCTGCACGTTGCTGGGTGGCGACTACCACGAGGTGGACTCGTCGGAGATGGCGTTCAAGACCGCCGGCTCGATGGCGTTCCAGGCGGCGATGGAGAAGGCCGACCCGGTGCTGATGGAGCCGCTGATGCGGCTGGAGATCAGCACGCCGGAGGAGTTCTACGGCGACGTGCTTGGCGACATCTCGTCGCGGCGCGGCCAGATCACGGAGTACGACCAGCGCGGCAACCTGAAGGTCATCCGCGCGCTCGTACCGCTGGCGAACACGTTTGGCTATGCTACGGACTTGCGTTCGCTGACGCAGGGCCGCGCCAGCTACAGCATGGAATTCGACCATTACGAAGAGGTCCCGCGTGGCGAGGCGGAGAAGATCCTGGGTACGCGCTCGAAGCGCGTAGTGCGAGCGAGCGCGTAGGCGCGGGAGAACGGGCAGATGGCACGGCAGAAGATTCGCATCCGGCTCAAGGCGTACGACCACCGCATCCTCGACCAGTCGGCCGAGCAGATCGTGGAGGCCGCCGAGCGCACGGGCGCGGCCGTCGCCGGCCCCATCCCGCTGCCGACGGAGATCAAGAAGTTCTGCGTCATCCGCTCGCCATTCATCGACAAGGACTCGCAGGAGCAGTTCGAGATCCGCACGCACAAGCGGCTCATCGACATCCTGGAGCCGACATCCAAGACCGTTGACACGCTGATGCGGCTGCAGCTCGCGTCCGGCGTGGACATCGAGATCAAGCTGTAAGAGGACGAGATGCCGATCGAGGGACTGCTCGGACGCAAGCTCGGAATGACGCAGGTGTTCGACGAGAACGGCGAAATCCACGCCGTCACCGTCATCGAGGCCGGGCCGGTCGTCGTCACGCAGGTGAAGACGCCGGCGAAGGAAGGCTACGCCGCCGTCCAGGTGGGCTACGGCGAGAAGAAGCGGCTGAACAAGCCGGAGCGCGGCCACATGCAGAAGCTGGGCAACTTCCGGCTCCTGCGCGAGTTCAAGGTCGTCGGCGATGGCGAGTACAGCGTCGGCGACAAGGTGGGCGCGGAGCTATTCAGCGAGGGCGACCTCGTCGACGTTACGGGCGTCTCGCGCGGCCGCGGGTTCGCGGGCGGCGTGCGGCGCTGGGGCTTCCGCGGCGGCCCGAAGACGCACGGACAGTCGGACAGGCACCGCGCGCCGGGCTCCATCGGCTCCGGCACGACGCCGGGGCGCGTCTACAAGGGACTCAAGATGGCGGGCCACATGGGGTCCGAGCAGGTGACGACGAAGCACCTGCGCGTCATCAGCAAGGACGAGGCCCGCAACCTGCTGATGGTGGCGGGGCCGGTGCCGGGGCCGACGAACGCGACGGTGCGCGTCCGGCTCTCGCAGCGGCAGGCCAAGAACAAGAAGAAGTAGCGATGAAACTGACGGTACACGACGCCACGGGCAAGGAAGTCGACACGATCGAGGTGGACGACGCGGTGTTCGGCATCGAGCCGAACCAGGCCGTCGTGCACCAGGCGTTCGTCGCGACGATGGCGAACCGCCGCGTCGGCAACGCCACGACGAAGACGCGCAGCGAGGTGCACGGCTCGACGCGCAAGATCCGGCGCCAGAAGGGCACCGGCGCGTCGCGCCAGGGCGCGATCACGGCGCCGCACCACCGCCACGGCGGCATCGTCTTCGGGCCGCGCCCGCGCGAGTACGACAAGGACCTGCCGAAGAAGATGCGGCGGCTCGCCATCCGCTCCGTGCTCTCGGCCAAGGCGGCCGACGGGTCGCTGCGCGTGCTGCAGGCGCTGCCCTCGCTCGAAGGCCCGAGCACGAAGACGATGGCCGGCATGCTGAAGGCGCTCGGCGTCGAGCGGTCGGCGCTCGTCGTCACGGCGGAGCAGGACGAGCGGCTGAAGGCCAGCGTGCGCAACCTGCCGCGCGTGTCGCAGCTCCCGGCGCCATATCTGAACGTCGCCGACCTGCTGGCGGCACACTCGCTGGTGATGACGGTGGACGCCGTGCGCGGCGCCGAGGCGCTCTGGGGCGGCGAGAAGGCCGCGAAGAAGACGAAGGTGGAGGCGTAAGCGATGCCCAAGCAGCTCCAGGCCTACGGCATCATCCGCCGCCCCATCATCACCGAGAAGGCGTCGATCCAGACGGAGTACCGCAAGTACGCCTTCGAGGTGGACACGCGGGCGAACAAGATGCAGATCAAGGAGGCCGTCGAGATCGCGTTCGGGGTGACCGTGCGCGAGGTGAACACGATGGTGATGAAGGGCAAGCGCCGGCGCTACGGCCGCGCCATCACGAAGCGGCCTGACTGGAAGAAGGCCGTGGTGACGCTGGCGCCCGGCGACAAGATCGAACTCTTCGAGGGCGTGTAGCGATGGCGATCAAGCAGTTCAAGCCAACGTCTCCGGGCCGCCGCGGCTCCTCCGGCTTCACGTTCGACGAGATCACGAAGAAGAAGCCCGAGAAGTCGCTGGTGGTGTCGAAGAAGCGGAGCGCGGGCCGCAACGCGCAGGGCCGCATCACGGTGCGCCACCGCGGCGGCGGTAACAAGCGCCGCATTCGCATCATCGACTTCAAGCGCGACAAGGTGGGCGTGCCCGGCAAAGTGCAGGCCATCGAGTACGACCCCGGGCGCTCGGCGCGCATCGCGCTGGTGGCGTACCGCGACGGGGAGAAGCGCTACATCGTCGCGCCCGTCGGCCTCAAGGTGGGCGACGTCGTCGAAGCGGGGCCGGAGGCGGAGGTGAAGGTGGGGAACGCGCTGCCGCTGCAGAACATGCCCAACGGCACCGTCATCCACAACATCGAGCTGACGCCGGGCCGCGGCGGCCAGATCGTCCGTAGCGCCGGCGCCTCGGCGCAGCTCATGGCCAAGGAGGGCGACTACACGCTGCTCCGCTTGCCATCGGGCGAGATGCGGCGCGTGCTGTCCCGCTGCATGGCCACGGTCGGCCAGGTCGGCAACGTGGAGAACAGCCTGATCAAGCTCGGCAAGGCGGGCCGCATCCGCCACCGCGGCCGCCGCCCGCAGGTGCGCGGCGTCGTCATGAACCCGGTCGACCATCCCCACGGCGGCGGCGAGGGCAAGGCGCCCATCGGCCTGCCCGGCCCGAAGTCGCCGTGGGGCAAGCCGACGCTGGGCAAGCGCACCCGCGGCACCAGGCCGTCGGACAAGTTCATCGTGCGGCGGAGGAGCAAGTAGCCCATGTCGCGTTCGCTGAAGAAGGGCCCGTTCATCGAGCCCAAGCTGATGAAGAAGGTGGAGATGGTGCGGCGCACCAACGCCCGCACCGTGATCCGGACGTGGTCGCGCGCCTCGACGATCATGCCGGAGATGGTGGGCCTCACCATCGGCGTGCACGACGGGCGGCGGCACGTGCCCATCTTCATCTCGGAGAACATGGTGGGGCACAAGCTCGGGGAGTTCGCGCCCACGCGGACGTTCCGCGGGCACACGAGCAAGTCGGAAAAGGCTGCGAAGCAGGGTGGCCGGTAAACGATGGAAGTGAGCGCGACCGCGAAGTATCTGCCCGTCTCGGCCCGGAAGGTCCGGCTGGTGCTGGAGCAACTGCCGGGCAAGCGCGTCGACGAGGCGATGGTGACGCTGCGTTTCCTGCCGACGCCGCACGCGCGCCTGGTGGCGAAGGTGCTGAAGTCGGCGGTCGCCAACGCCGAGAACAACTTCTCGCTCGACGCCGACGACCTGAGGGTGAAGCGGGCGTACGCCGGCGAGGGCCGCAGCCTCAAGCGCTACAAGGCGAAGGCGCGCGGGCGCGTCGCGCCGATCCTGCACCGCACCAGCCACGTCACCGTGGTGGTGGAAGGGGAATAGAGATGGGCCACAAAGTTCACCCCACCGGCTTCCGCGTCGGCGTCATCTACGACTGGCAGAGCAAGTGGTACGCCGGCAAGAACTACAAGAGCCAGCTCCACGAGGACATCGCCATCCGCAAGCGCATCATGGAGGGCGTCGGCGGCGCCGACTCGGGCGTCTCTCGTGTCGACATCGAGCGGAACGTGAACGCGATGACGGTGACGATCCACACGGCGAAGCCGGGCATCGTCATCGGCCGAAGCGGCGCGAACGTCGACCAGCTCCGCAACGAGCTGGAGAAGACGACGGGCCACCGCGTGCGCATCAACATCAACGAGATCCGCACGCCGGAGCTGGACGCCTACCTCGTCGCCCGCAGCATCGCCGACCAGTTGCAGCGGCGGGTGGCCTTCCGCCGCGCCATCAAGCAGGCGGTGCAGCGCACCATGCAGCGCGGCGCGAAGGGCATCAAGGTGACGGTCGCGGGCCGGCTCGGTGGCGCGGAGATGTCGCGGCGCGAGACGGAGAAGCAGGGGCGCATCCCGCTGCACACGCTGAAGGCGGACATCGACTTCGGCATCGCCGAGGCGCACACGACGTTCGGGCGCATCGGCGTGAAGGTCTGGATCTACAAGGGCGACATCGAGCGCGAGCGGCGCGCCCGCCAGGAGACGGCGCCGGCGGCAGCCGCCGCTGGCACGGCGACGGCGTCCGCGCCGCCGGTGGGCGCGTAGGGGAGCGAGAGTAGAGGCATGCTGCAACCCAAGCGTGTCAAGTTCCGCAAGCAGCACCGGGGACGCCGGCGCGGCCAGGCCAACTCCGGCAACACCGTCGCGTTCGGCGAGTTCGGGCTGCAGGCCGTCGGCCACGCGTGGGTGGACAGCCGGCAGATCGAGGCGGCACGCCGCGCCATCACGCACGAGCTGAAGCGTGGCGGCAAGGTGTGGATCCGCATCTTCCCGGACAAGCCGGTGACGGCGAAGCCGGCGGAGACGCGCATGGGCTCCGGCAAGGGCGCGCCTGACCACTGGGTGGCCGTCGTCAAGCCGGGCCGCATGCTGTTCGAGGTTGCCGGCGTGAAGGAGGACCTGGCGCGCGAGGCGCTGCGGCTGGCGTCGCACAAGCTGCCGCTGGAGACGCGCACCGTCGTCCGGGAACACGAGGGGATCTGATGGCGAGGCGAAAGGCGAAGGAACGCGCGGAGGGGCTGCGCGGACTGTCCGACGAGAAGCTGGCGCAGGAGCTGGACGAGACGTACCGGCGCCTGTTCACGCTGCGCGTGCAGCTCACGACGCGCCAGCAGACCAACACGTCGGAGCTGGCAAAGATCCGGCGCCAGATCGCCCGCATCCGCACGCTGCAGCGCGAGCGGGAGCTCGCGGCGGCGCTCGGGGCAGGAAGGTAGAAGAGCATGGCATCGACCGAGAAACTGCAGCTCGGCACCGTCGTCAGCAACAAGATGGACAAGACCGTCGTCGTCCGCGTCGACCGGCAGAAGCGCCACCGCCTCTACCGGAAGACCATCAAGGTGACGCGGCGCTACAAGGCGCACGACGAGAACAACGAGTGCCGCCTGGGCGACATCGTCCGCATCGCGGAGACGCGGCCGCTCTCGCGCGAGAAGCGCTGGCGCGTGGTCGAGGTCGTCGTCCGTGGCGACGTCGCCGAGATCGCGCCGACCGAGGTCGGTCAGAGCCAGCTCGAGGAGATCAGCGAGGCGCAGCGCGCGCAGGCCGAGGCGCGGCGCCAGGCCGAGATGGCCGCCCGCGCGGCCGCGGCCGCCGAAGCGGAGGAGACGGCGATGGCGGAAGCGCCCGCCGCCGATGAGGCCGCGGCGGCGGCCGGCGAAGAGCCGGACGACGTCTCCGGCAACGAGGCTGAGGAGGAGCAGGCGTGATCCAGCAGTACACGCGGCTCAAGGTCGCCGACAACTCGGGCGCCCGCGAACTGATGTGCATCACCGTGCTGGGCGGCTCGCGCCGCCGCTACGCGCACGTCGGCGACACGATCGTCTGCTCGGTGAAGCAGGCGCAGCCGGGCGGCGCGGTGAAGAAGGGCGACGTGGTGAAGGCCGTCGTCGTGCGCGTCGCGAAGCCGTACGGCCGGCCGGACGGCTCGTACATCCGCTTCGACGAGAACGCGGCGGTGGTGCTGTCCGACAAGCAGAACCCGCGCGGCACGCGCATCTTCGGTCCCGTGGCGCGCGAGCTGCGCGACCGCAACTTCATGAAGATCGTCTCGCTCGCGCCGGAGGTGGTGTAGCCGTGCGAAAGATCAAGCGTGACGACACGGTGCTGGTGATCGCCGGGCGCGACCGCGGCAAGACGGGCCTCGTGCGCCAGGTGATCGGCGGCGGCGACATCGTCAAGAAGAAGGGCGCGCGCCCGAAGCAGCGCGAGGACATGGTCTTCGTGACGGGCGTGAACCTGGTGAAGCGCCACCAGCGGCCGCGCACGCAGACCATGCAGGCCGGCATCGTCGAGAAGGAGATGCCGATGCCGCTCTCGAAGGTGATGCTCATCTGCAAGAGCTGCAACAAGCCCACGCGGGTCGGCTTCGCCGTGCGCGGGGATGGCAAGCACCGCCTGTGCAAGAAGTGCGGACAGGACATCGACTGATGACGAGGCAAGCGGCCCCTGTGCCGAGGCTCAAGGAACGCTACAAGGCGGAGATCGCGCCGGCCCTCCAGCGTGAGTTCGGCTACAAGAACGTCATGCAGGTCCCGCGCGTCGAGAAGGTGACCCTGAACATCGGCCTCGGCGAGGCGCGCGAGAACGCGCGCGCCGTCGAGACGGCGAGCGCGGACCTGGCGACGATCACGGGCCAGCGCCCGGTCGTGACGCGCGCGAAGAAGGCCATCGCCAACTTCAAGATCCGCGAGAACATGCCCGTCGGCGTCGCCGTGACGCTCCGCGGCGACCGCATGTACGAGTTCCTCGACCGGCTACTGAACGCCGCGCTGCCCCGCATCCGCGACTTCCACGGCGTGCCCGTGAAGGCGTTCGATGGCCGCGGCAACTTCGCGCTGGGCGTCCGCGAGCAGCTCATCTTCCCGGAGATCGACTACGACAAGGTCGACCGCATCCGCGGCATGCAGATCAACATCGCCACCACGGCGAAGACAGACGAAGAGGCGCGGCGGCTGCTCGAACTGATGGGCATGCCGTTCGCGAAGGACACAGGCAGGTAACGGCATGGCATCGATCCGGATGATCGTCCGCTCCGCGCAGGAGCCCAAGTACAGCACCCGCAAGGTGAACCGCTGCCGGCTCTGCGGCCGCGCGCGCGCCTACATCCGCCACTTCGGCCTCTGCCGCATCTGCTTCCGGCAGCTTGCCCTCAAGGGACAGCTCCCCGGGGTCAAGAAGTCGAGCTGGTAATCTCGCGGCCGCCCGGCGGCCGCCGGTAAGGAGGCGAACGCCTTGAACATGACGGACCCTATCGCTGACATGCTGACCCGCATCCGCAACGCGGTGACGGCCAAGCACGACTACGTCAACATCCCGGCCTCCAACATGAAGGTCGCGATCGCCAACGTGCTTCGCGAGGAGGGGTTCATCAAGCAGTACGAGGTGAAGCAGGACGGCTCGCGCAAGCTGATGCGCATCGAGCTGAACTACACCGGCAAGAAGGAGCCCGTGCTGAACGGACTCCAGCGCGTGAGCAAGCCGGGCCTGCGCGTCTACGTGCAGAAGCGCGAGATCCCGCGCGTGTACGGCGGCCTGGGCATCGCCATCCTCTCGACGCCGCAGGGCGTCATGACCGGACAGGACGCGTGGCGCCGGAGCATCGGCGGCGAAGTCATCTGCTACGTGTGGTAGGGCCATGTCGAGAATCGGAAAGCAACCGGTAACACTGGCAAAGGGCGTCGAGCTCACCATCGACGGCTCCACCGTGAAGGTGAAGGGGCCGAAGGGGGAGCTGACGCGCACGTTCCCGGCGGGGGTCCGGATCTCGGTCGAGGACGGCAAGGCCGTCGTCACGCGGCCGGACGACGAGAAGCGGTCGCGCGCCCTGCACGGGCTGTCGCGCTCGCTGCTCGCCAACATGGTCACGGGCGTCTCGGAGGGATACACGCGGACGCTGGAGCTGCAGGGCGTCGGCTACCGCGCGACGCAGGCCGGCAAGGCGGTGACGCTCGCCGTCGGCTACTCCCACCCGGTGGAGGTGACGCCGCCTCCCGGCATCGAGCTGGAGGTCGAGGGCACGACGAAGCTCCACGTGCGCGGCATCGACAAGGAGCTGGTGGGCCAGGTGGCGGCGAACATCCGCAAGGTGCGCAAGCCGGAGCCGTACAAGGGCAAGGGCATCCGCTACCTGGGCGAGTACGTGCGCAGGAAGGCCGGCAAGGCCGGCAAGGCAGGCAAGTAGCATGAAGAAGACGAAGACCGCGCGGGCGGCGCGCATCCGGCGGCACGCCCGGGTGCGGAAGAAGGTGCAGGGCACGCAGCAGCGCCCGCGCCTCGCCGTCTACCGCAGCCTCTCCCACATCTACGCGCAGGTGATCGACGACGAGCGCGGCCACACGATCGTCGCCGCTTCGACCGTGGAGCCGGCGCTGCGTGACGGCAGCGGCAACAAGACGGAGCGGGCGAAGGCCGTCGGCGCGGCGCTGGCGCAGAAGGCGAAGGACGTCGGGGTGACGCAGGTGGTGTTCGACCGCGGCGGCAACCGCTATCACGGGCGCGTGCGCGCCCTGGCCGAGGCGGCGCGCGAGGGCGGGCTGCAGTTCTAGGAGCGCGAGCAGAGATGGTACAGGCACGGACTCACGAACGGATCGACGCACGCGACCTGGAGCTGCAGGAGAAGGTCGTCTTCATCAACCGCGTCTCGAAGGTGGTGAAAGGCGGCCGGCGCTTCAGCTTCTCCGCCGTGGTCGTCGTGGGCGACGGGCATGGCCACGTGGGCGCCGGCATGGGCAAGGCGAACGAGGTGCCCGAGGCGATCCGCAAGGGGTCGGCCGTGGCGCGCAAGAACCTCATCCGCGTCCCAATGAACAAGAGCACCATCGCCCATCCCGTGATGGCGCGCTTCGGCGCCGCCAAAGTGCTGATGAAGCCGGCTTCGGCCGGTACGGGCGTCATCGCCGGCGGCGGCGTGCGCGCGGTGATGGAGGCGGCCGGCGTCAAGGACGTGCTGACCAAGTCGCTCGGCTCGTCGAACGCGCTGAACGTCGTGCAGGCGACGATGGTGGGCCTGTCATCGCTCCGCGACCCGAAGGTGGAGGTGGCGCGGCGGCGCGCGAGCGCGCGCAAGACGGTGCCGGCGCAGGCGCGGCCGGCGGCGCCGGCGGAGCCCGCGGCGGCCG
>DATMAH010000106.1:0-6117 GCA_035583735.1 Dehalococcoidia bacterium | reverse complement strand
CCGCCACTGCGTCAACTCCCTCTCGATGCGCTTCATCCCCGCGAAGAGCTGACGCACCCCGTCCGGCGGAGATCATCCGCGCCCATCCGCGCCATCTGCGGATGAAGCCCCACGCGCGCCCTCCGCGGACGACCCCTCTGTGCCAGTCTCTACAGTCTGTGGTCCCCTACGCGGACTCGAGCGCCGCCACCATGCGCTCCGCCGCATGCCCGTCGCCGAACACGGGCGCCGGCTCCCCGGCCGGCCGCGGCCGCTTCGCCGCCGCCACGATGCGCTCCGCGTCGGCCCCCGCCAGCACGTTCCAGCCACCCTCCAGCGTCTCCACCCACTCCGTCTCGTCACGCAGCGTCACGCACGGCACGCCCAGCAGGTACGCCTCCTTCTGCACGCCGCCGGAGTCCGTCAGCACCACCCGCGCGTGCCGCTGCAGCATCAGCATGTCGAGATACCCCACCGGCTCGACAACCCGCACCGGCGGCTCCACCTCGATGTCCGTGCCCATCAGCGCCGCTTTCGTCCGCGGGTGCAGCGGCACGATCACCGGCTCGCGCAGCAGCGCCAGCGCGTCGAAGATCTCCCCCAGCCGCCGCACGTCGTCCGTGTTCGCCGCACGGTGCACCGTCGCCAGCGCGTACGACCCCGGCGTCAGCCCCATGTCTCGCAGCGCCGTCGACCGCTGCTCGGCGACCGCGACATGCTGCAGCAGCGCGTCGAACATGATGTCGCCGGTGACGACGACGCCGTCCGTGATCCCCTCGCCCGCCAGGTTGTCCGCGGCGTTCTTCGTCGGCGCGAACAGCCACGTCGAAAGCCGGTCCGCGACGATGCGGTTGATCTCCTCCGGCATGTCGCGCACGCCGGACCGCAGCCCCGCCTCGACGTGCGCCACCGGCAGCCCCAGCTTCGCCGCCGCCAGCGCGCCCGCCAGCGTGCTGTTCGTGTCGCCGTAGACCACCACCGCATCCGGCGACTCCCGCCGCATCACGTCCTCCAGCCGCTCCAGCATCTGCGCCGTCTGCCGCCCGTGCGTCCCCGAGCCCACGCCCAGGTGATGGTCCGGCTTCGGCAGCCCCAGCTCCTCGAAGAACACGTCGGAGAGCGCCGCGTCGTAGTGCTGCCCCGTGTGCACCAGCACTTCCGTGTGCCGCTGCCGCACCGCCCGCGAAAACGGCCCCGCCTTGATGAACTGCGGCCGCGCCCCGACGACAGTCAAGAGCTTCACCGCCAGCCGTCCCGTCCCATCGCGTCACCCGGAGTTGCACCCGTCGCCATCGCCCCGACGGTACCCGATTGCACCGCGGCGCGGGAGCGCGACTCGCACGCACCGAAGCGCGTCTGCGCTACCATCACCTAAGCGGAGGCATATGACGTGAACGATCGCCAGCTCGACGAGGCCCTCACCCGGTTTGCCGCGCGCGGCCCGGAATTCGGGCCGGGCCTGTCGAACCACGGTCCGATGGCGTCGGAGGCGCTCGCCGCGCTCGGACGCCACGACGCGATCGAGCCGTGGGCCGAGTGGTACGCCTCCGCGCGCCAACTCGGCGACCGTCCCGAGAGCCGCAACCCCATACAGCCCGATGACTGGCGCGCCGCCCTCGGCGACATCCGCCGCGCCGGCGACTGGTCGCGCTTCTTCGAACGCGAGATCGCGTCCGCTCCCTGGCACTCGGTGCTGCAGGCGTGGGCGCCCCGCCTGCTCCCCGGCATCATGGCCGGCGCCACGCATGGATTCCTGCGGACCGCGCACGCCGTGCGCGCCCTCGACGCCGGCGAGACGCCGGAACGCGTGCGCGAGCTCGGCGAGGGGCTGGCGTACTGGGCCGCGCGCTACCAGACGCTGCCGACGTCATCTTCGCTGGCCTCAGATGTCAGCGTCGCCGAAGCGATCGCCCGCGTCCCGAAGATCGATCCCTCCGCGCGGCGCCCCGGACTGATCTTCGACGCCGTCCGCGCCGTCGACGAGGAGTCGTTCGGGCCCGTGATCGCGCTCGTGTCTCCCGCCCGCGACACTGACGCCTTCGTCGACGAGATCACGCGCAACTTCGTCCGCCTCTACCTCTCGAACGCGCAACACGCCTCGATCTCGTTCGTCCATACGGTCACCGCGCCGAGCGCGCTGCGTTTCGTCGCACCGCACCTCGATCCAACAACCGCGCGCGAAGCCAAGCGCTACGTCTGGCAGGCGTGCGCGGCGATCTACTCCGCCTACGCCCGCTCACCAGCCGCCGACTCCGCTCTGGTCGACGAAACGCCCGACGAGCAGGACCTCGTCCAGCAGTCGATTGCCGCGAGAGACGAGCACGCGATCAAATTCACGGAGGCGTGCCTGCGCGAGTACCGGCGATCGCACGACGGCGCCTTCATCGTCGCGGCGCGTGATGCCTGCGTGCGCCTTCGCGCCGGCTGACAGCGGCGCTCCTAGGACGTGCCGTCACCGCTCTCGCCGCCGGCCGTTCGGCGCGTCTCGGATGCCGTCACCGGCTCCCCCGTATCCCGCAGGTCGATCCGCGCCAGCGCCTGCAGGCGCGCCGCGATCTCGTCCCGCGACGCCGGCGGGTTGTCCGCCAGCGCGCGCACCTTCTCCACGATCTCGTCGGCCGCGACCGCCGGCCGCCCCTGCACGAGATGGATCTTCGGGTGGTGCGTCGCCAGCAGCTTCTCCGTCGACGCCACCAGCTCCTCGTGCAGCTTCTCCCCCGCGCGCAGCCCCGTGTAGACGATCTTGATGTCGCGCCCCGGCTCCAGCCCCTTCAGCCGGATCATCTTCTCCGCCAGGTCCGCCGTCCGCACCGGCTCGCCCATCTCCAGGATGAACACCTGCCCCTGGTCCGCGAACGATGCCGCCTGGATCACCAGCGCCGCCGCCTCCTCCACCGACATGTAGTACCGCGTCGTCTCCGCGTGCGTCAGCAGCACCGGGCCGCCGCGCTCGATCTGCTTCAGGAACAACGGCACCACGCTGCCCCGGCTCCCCATCACGTTCCCGAAGCGCACCGCCGCGAACGTCGTCCGGCTCTCCTGCCCCAGCGCCGTGATCAGCAGCTCGCCGATGCGCTTCGTCGCGCCGTACACGTTGTCCGGGTGCACCGCCTTGTCCGTCGAGACGAACACCACCTTGCTCGCGCCCACCGCGGCCGCCGCCTCACACACGTTCAGCGTCCCCAGCACGTTCACCCGCAACGCCGCATCGGGATGCTCCTCCATCACCGGGATGTGCTTGTACGCCGCCGCGTGGAACACCACGTCCGGCCGCGCCCGCGCGAACGCATCCTCCACCTGCGCCCGGTCCGCCACGTCGCACAGCCAGATGCGCGTCCGCGTCGGCCCGCCGTTCTCCTCGGACTCCAGGTCGCGTTGCAGGTCGTAGACGCCCGTCTCGTTCACGTCCAGCAGGTGCAGCGCGTCCGGCTCGAACGCGAACACCTGCCGCGCCAGCTCCGACGCGATGAACCCCGCCGCGCCCGTGATCAGCACCGACTTCCCGCGCAGCGTCGCCGCGCACATCTCCGCGTCGATCGACACCTGCTCGCGCCCCAGCAGGTCCTCCACCGTCACGGGACGCAGCTCCGCCGCGCCCGCTTCCCCCCGCACCAGCTCCGGCAGGCCCGGGACCGTCCGCAGCTCCACCCCCGTCTCCTGCACGATGCCCACGATCTCGCGTATCGCGGCACCGCCCGCCGATGGGATCGCCAGCGCCACCAGGTCCACGCGCCGCCGCGAGACGATCTCCGGGATGTCCCAGCGGTCGCCCAGCACCTGCACGCCGTGGATGCGCACGCCCCGCAGCCGCCGGTCGTCGTCGACGTAGCCGACCGGCCGGTACTGCCAGCGCCGGTTGTTGGTGAACTCCCGCGCCAGGAGCTGCCCCGTATGGCCGGCGCCGATGATCAGCACGTTCTTTACCCCCGCGTCGTACCCGGAGAACGGGCTGCGCGACGCCCACAGCCGCGGGCCCAGCTTCATGCCCGTCAGCGCCAGCAGCATCAGCGCCGGCGCGACGACGTTCACCGTCAGCGGGATGTGCCGCGGGCTGAGGAACGCGTTGATCGCGAACAGGAAGATCGACGGGACGCCGACGGCCAGCGCCAGGTTGAACGCGTCGACGAGCCCGGCGTACTTCCACGACGTCCGGTACACGCCGAAGAAGACGAACGACACCACGTACGCCAGCGCGATGAACCACGCCGCCGCCCCGAAGAACTCCACCGACTCCGACGGCACGTCGCCGTCGAACCGCAGCGCCAGCGCTGCCGCGTACGACGCCAGCACCACGCCGCCATCGAGCAGCAGCACCGGCAAGAGCCGCAGCGCCCCCAGCACCGCCCCCGCGGCGCGCTCCCGCATCGTCTCGCTCTCCAGGCGTCGCTCCCGCCGGCCCGCGCCGCGCGTCTGCGTCTCCGCGGGCCCCTGTCGTCGTCCGTGCGTCGTGCGCCTCCCTGCACTCTCCCCGCGCACGTACTATACGCCTTCACCGCCTCCGCCCGCCGCCCTCCGCGCGCTTGAGACGACACGCCGCCGCCCGTATACTGCGCGCAACAAGGGGAGTAACCAGTCCCACTCCCGGGACGCGGCCGTCGTCACTACGCGCTCCCAGACCAGCGCCGGTGGCCGCAGCGAGACCTTCTCGCGGGTGAGACCTTGCCACATCCAGCGATGCGGCGAGGGTCTGCGCCCGGACGAGGAGGTTTTTTCTTGCTCGACGAACTGTTCGATCTGTTTGGCGGCGACGACGACGACGATCGCGACCGCCGGCGCCGCCGTGCCCCCCGCCAGGGCGGCATCCGCGGCTTCCTCTCCCGCCTCTTCGGCGGCGACGACGACGGCTACGACGAGCGCGACGACCGCCGCCGCCACGACGATCGCCCGGACACCACCGCCGGACGACAGGACGACGCTCGCCGGGACGACCGCCGCCGCTTCGATGACGACGACGATGACGCCGACTACGCGTACGAACGCCGTGGCCGCCGCCGCCAGCGCGATGACGACGACGATGACGGCATCTTCGGCTTCGGCTTCGGCGACGACTAGTGCCTCCGATGCTGCTCGACCTTCTCCCCTGGGCGCTCTTCCTGCTGTTCGTCGCCGCCATGCTCGCGGTCGACCTCGGCGTCTTCCACCGCAGCGCCCACGAGGTCAGCCGCCGCGAGGCGCTGACCTGGTCCGCCGTCTGGATCGGCCTCGCGCTGGTCTTCAATGCCGGCGTCTACTACTTCAACGGCACAGAGCGCGGCATCGAGTGGACCACCGGCTACCTGATCGAGAAGTCCCTCAGCATCGACAACATCTTCCTGTTCATCCTCATCTTCACGGCCTTCCAGGTCCCCCTGCGCTATCAGCACCGCGTGCTCTTCTGGGGCATCCTCGGCGCGCTGATCATGCGCGGCCTGCTCATCGCCATGGGCGCCGCCGTCATGACGTACTTCCACTACGCCATCTACGTCTTCGGCGCCTTCCTCATCTTCACCGGCCTCAAGTTCATCCGCGACACCGGCGACCACACGCCCGACCTCGAGAAGAATGTCCTCGTCCGCATCGCCCGCCGCTTCATGCCCGTCGCCCACGACTACCAGGGCCAGTCGTTCTTCGTCCGCCGCGCCGGCGTCACGATGATGACGCCGCTCTTCCTCGTGCTGCTCCTCATCGAGACGACGGACCTCATCTTCGCCATCGACTCGATCCCCGCGATCTACGCCGTGACCGACGACGCCTTCATCGTCTTCACCTCCAACATCTTCGCCATCCTCGGCCTGCGCGCGCTCTACTTCGTGCTCAACGGCTACCTCTCCGGACTCGCCTACCTGAAGCCGGCCCTCGCCGCCATCCTCGTCTTCGTCGGCACCAAGATGCTCCTCGCCGACGTCTACAAGGTCGACCCGCTGGTCAGCCTCGGCGTCATCGCCGGCATCCTCTCCGTCGCCATCGCCGCGTCGATCTGGCAGCAGCGCCGCATCAAGGAGCCTGTCGTCGTCGTCCCGGTCGAACGCGAAGCGAGCGCGGCAGGCGGCGGCTCATAACGCGGCAACGTGCGGGGGCGCCGCGCACCGGCCCGCGGCCCCCCGGACGTCCATCACGCCCGCCCCCGGGTGGTCCCCTTTGCCTGTTGCCCGTTGCACT
>DATMAH010000105.1:0-8129 GCA_035583735.1 Dehalococcoidia bacterium | reverse complement strand
GGTGACGGCCCGGTCGCCGAAGCCTTTGGATGCCTCGAGCGCGAGGACCTTACGCAGCCGGTCTTCCGCCTCGGTCAGCACGCTCCACTCCCGCTGTAGGTCATCTGTTCGATCAAGGTATGGAGGCGCGGCGGGCGCGTCAACCCGCCCCCGCTGGTATCGCCTGTGGCGTGGCTGGGAAATACTGCGGGCGGAGGTGCGGCCATGCTTCTCAGGGACAGGGTGGCGATCATAACGGGCGGCGGTCGCGGCATCGGGCAGGGCGTCGCGCTGCGCTTCGCGCGCGAGGGCGCGAAGCTCGCGCTCGTCGACATCGAACAGGGGCACCTGGACGAGACCGCGCGCGAGCTGGACGAGAAGGCGCCGGACACCGAGTACGTCACGCATCGCGCCGACGTCAGCAGCAGCGCCGACGTGCAGCGCTTCTTCGACGCGACGGTCGAGCGCTTCGGACGGCTGGACATCCTCGTCAACAACGCCGGCATCGGCAACCCGCCGGTGCCGATCGTCCAGATGCCGGAGGAGGCGTGGGACCGCACGCTGGCGGTGAACCTCAAGAGCGTGTTCCTCTGCTCGAAGGCCGCGGCGATCCAGTTCATCAAGCAGGGCGGCGGCGGACGCATCATCAGCGTCGCCTCGCAGGCCGGCAAAACCGGCTATCCGATGCTGACGCCGTACTGCGCCTCGAAGGCCGGCATCGTACTGTTCACGCAGGCCTTCGCGAAGGAGGTCGGCCAGCACAAGATCAACGTCAACTGCGTCTGCCCGGGCACGGTCGATACGCCGCTGCTGCGCGGCGCGGGTATGGGCCTCGAGTCCACGGACGAGCTGTTCAAGCAGCTCATCGGCCGCGTCCTGCCGACGATCCCGCTCGGCCGCATCGGCTACCCGGAGGACGTGGCGAAGGTGATCACGTTCCTGGCGAGCGACGAGGCCGACTACATGACCGGCCAGGCGATCAACATCTCCGGCGGCCAGGAGATGCACTGAACACATGGCGGTTGTCAGTGGGCCTTGATCGGTAGGGTTTAGTCGCAGCCGCCAGTCGCCCGTTGTCAGTCGTGAGTCATGACTTCTTAGTCGTCCGGCATCGGCATGCAGGGAACACTCCACAACGGACGCGATCGTACGCGGCATCCGTTTGTCAGACCCCGGCACTTCTCGCTTCCATGCGCGGCCTGCGACGTCATCGTGCCGGTTCCTGCCAGGGGTTCTGCGTGTACCAGTCTTCAGGGTTGATGTCAGTTATGACGTCCCCCTCGGTGACGGTCACCTCCAGGATCGCGTTCCGAGAACGATCGCATGGGGGCACGATTCCGCAGGCTGCGAACTCCGACCACCAGCCGCGAAACTCAGTCCCATCCGCGAGCGGCACCGACAAGTACACGAGGTAGGTGCCGGGTGGAACGCGCAGCCGATAGCCGACTCCGTACGTGAAGCGCTCGTCGGTGATACGTTCGGCCGTGCAGTAGACGTCCGATGTCGCCACGGCATGAGCGCAGGCAGCCAACTTGGGATGGAGCGCGCCCGCGGGATAGGAAAGGCTGCCCTCGATGACTCCGGTAGCGCCGGACGGCGGAGTCGCAATGGGCGAGACCGTTTGCGACGGAGCCGCAGAAGCTTCGGCCGAGGCGACAACGGTCGCGGACGGCTCCGGCGTGCGTTCAGGTTGCGAGTCGTCTTCGTCGCACGCCATCGCGGCGAGCAGCGACACGCCCATTAGCGACAAGCCAAGGATGAGGCGTGGTCCGGGTTGTCGGAACATTGCTGATCCTCGCTCGCATCGTCGATGATGCCCACACGGCGAGGGGGACGCAGTCGCCGGCCGGAGAGTGGATTCTACAGCGAATCCATCGACTTCAACCAAGGCGGCGACTCGCCGCGTCGATCCGGCAGGGCAAGCGCTCAAGCGAGGGTGCAACCTGCCCGGGCATCCCACCCCCCCCCGCCTCCAACCCTCTCGCCTCCCGCTTCGCGCATCCCCTACCCTGCCCGCGTGAATCCTCGCACCATCGCCGCTGTTATCGCCGGCAAGCTGGCCGGCGCAGCCTCGCGCACGCTGGGCCGCGGCGGCGGCACCGCCGTCGCCGGGCTGGCGGCGCTGCGCATCGACCCGGCCCTGGTGTCGCGGCTGGGCTCTCAGGCGGGGGCCGGCGCCATCGCCGTCACCGGCACCAACGGCAAGACGACGACGTCGCTCATGCTCAACCGCATCGCCACGGCGGCGGGGCTGCGGCCGCTGCACAACCGCTCCGGCTCCAACCTCATGCGTGGCGTCGCCGCGATGCTCGTCGAGGAGGCGACGCTCATGGGCGCCGTGCCCGGCGCCGCGCACCGCATCGCCATCCTCGAGGTCGACGAGGCGACGCTGCCGGAGATCGCCAGCGCCGTGCCGCTCCGCGCCATCGTCTTCACCAACCTCTTCCGCGACCAGCTCGACCGCTACGGCGAGGTGGACACCGTTGCGAAGGCGTGGGAGCGGGCGCTGCGCGCAGAGCAACGGGCAAAGGGCAGCGAGCAACGGGATGAGCGGCCGGTGCTGGTGCTGAATGCGGACGATCCTGCTGTCGCGCACCTGGGACGGGAGGCGGGCCTGCCGGTGCTGTACTACGGCGTCGAGGACGCGTCGGCCGGCGGGCCGGCGGGCGACCACGCGTCGGACTTCCGGACCTGCCTGCAGTGCGGCGGAGAGCTGGCGTACGCCGCGACGTTCTACGGGCACGTCGGGCACTGGCGCTGCCCGGCCTGTGGCACCACGCGGCCGCGCCCGGACGCGCGCGCGACGCGCGTCGTCCTCGGCGACGACGCGACGGCGCTCCGCATCGAGACGGACGACGGTGAGATGAACGTCGCGCTGCCGCTGACGGGGCTCTACAACGCCTACAACGCGCTCGCCGCGGCGGCGGGGGCGCTCGCGCTCGGCCTGCCGCGCGACGCCATCGTCCCGGCGCTGGAGTCGTTCACCGCGGCGTTCGGGCGGCAGGAGCGGTTCAGCGTCGACGGCCGCGACGTGCGCGTGCTGCTGGGCAAGAACCCGACGGGCCTCAACCAGGTGCTGCGCACGATCGCCGCCGCGCCCGGAGAGAAGCGCGTCGTCTTCTTCCTCAACGACGGCATCGCGGACGGGCGCGACGTCTCGTGGATCTGGGACGCCGACTACGAGATCACGCAGCCGCAGACGGCGTGGGTGCTGGCCGCCGGCAATCGCGCGGAGGACCTGGCGTTGCGCCTCAAGTACGCCGGCTACGGCGACGACGTGCGCGTCGAGCACGACACGGAGTGGGCGGTGCGCCGCGCGCTGCAGGCGACGCCGCCGGGACAGACGCTGTACGTCATCCCCACCTACACGGCCATGCTGGAGGTGCGCGAGCTGCTGGCGAAGCGCGCCGGCGCGGCGCACTACTGGGACGAGAAGCAGCCGGCGGCCGCGCGATGAAGCTCCGCGTCGCACACCTCTACCCGCGGCTGATGAACATCTACGGCGACCGCGGCAACATCATGTGCCTGCGCCACCGCTGCACCGCACGCGGCATCGACTTCGAGGTCGACGACCTCGGCATCGGCGACCGGCTGGACCCGGCCGCGTACGACCTCGTCTTCGCGGGCGGCGCGCAGGACCGCGAGCAGGCGCTCGTCGTGCAGGACCTGCTGGCGACGAAGGCGGACGCCCTGCGCGAGGCCGTCGACGCCGGCGTCGCGGCGCTCGCTGTCTGCGGCGCCTACCAGCTCTTCGGCCGCTTCTACCGCGAGGCCTCCGGCGCGGAGCTGCCCGGCGCGGCGATCTTCGACCTGCACACGGAGCATCCGGGCGAGCGCGCGAAGCGCCTCATCGGCAACATCGTCTGCGAGTGGGAGTCGCCCGAGGGCCTGCGCACCGTCGTCGGCTTCGAGAACCACGGCGGGAGGACGCGCCTCGGCCCGGGCGTGCGGCCGTTCGCGCGCGTGCGCAGCGGCCACGGCAACAACGGCGAGGACGGCACCGAGGGCGCCGTCTACCGCAACGCCATCGGCACCTACGTCCACGGGTCGCTGCTGCCGAAGAACCCCGCGCTGGCCGACCATATCCTCCGCACGGCGTTGCGCCGCCGCCACGGCGACGTGGACCTCGCCCCGCTCGACGACCGCGCCGAGGAGCGCGCGCACCAGGCTGCCCTGCGCCTGCGGCCGTAGCGGCAACATCGCGTAGCACAGCCGTCCGCGGCTATGGGCGCGCGCGGACGGCGAAGACGGCGCCTCCGTCCTGGAGTGCGCCGTCCAGCCGCTCACGCATGCCAGTGCGTCAGGTGCCTACGACAGCCCGATAGACCGCGTGCAGGTACCTGCGCGGAGGAGGGGGACTCGCCCCCGCGCCGGCACCGGACGCGGCCGCATCGTCGCCATCGTCAAACCGCATCGAGTCGACGCGCGCCTGCACGTCCGGGAGCAGCTCCGCCGCAATGCGCTCCGCCTCCGTCTCGTCCGGCACGCTCGCCACCATCACCGCCGCGCACGAGCCTTCGTCCGGCAGCAGCGCCACCGAGTGCAGCCCGCGCCGCCGCAGTTCGTCGTCACGCCGCAACACCGCCGCGCGGATGTCCGCCGGGGTCGGCTGCGGGTTTCCAGACCAGGTGACCATCGAGATGTACGTGCTCATCGCTTTCGCCTGCTCTCGTCCAGCTTCCTACTGGTGGTATCGGAGAGCCCGCATTAAGGGGCCGCCGAGAATCTGTAGGCAAAGTGTTAAACGGGCAGCGCGGCTCGCGTGGACAGGCGGGCGGCCTGCTCCCGATGGCCCGGCGGCCTGGCCCGGCCGATATGTGCATCGCGTCCGGACTGCCGCCGCCATCGGCGTCCACGCGGCGTGGAACACCTTCGCCGTCATCCTCAACTCCCGCATCTTCTGGTAGAGACGCTGGCGACCGCACGATCGAGTACATCGCCTACGCCGGCGTTGGCCTCGAGGCCGCGTTCGTCCTGGAGGCCATCCCGTACATCGCTGCGCGCGGAGGCGGCATCCCCCGCGGGGTTTGGGCGGACCGTCGCCGTGGCTGGGGTAAGCTGCCACGCATGAAGCTCACCAGCCGCGGCGAGCTTGCGCTGAAGGCGATGCTGGAGCTCGCGAAGGCCGAGGCGGCCGCCAACCCCGGCCTGTCGGCACCGCAGATCGCGCGCCGCTGCAACGCCTCCGTGAAGTTCCTGGAGCAGGTGCTGGCGCAGCTTAAGGCCGGCGGCTTCGTCGTCAGCCGGCTGGGCGCGCGCGGCGGCTACCGGCTCGCGCGCGACCCCGAAGCGATCTTCGTCGGCGAGGTCAGCCGCCTCATCGACGGGCCGCTGGCGCCCGCCCCCTGCGCGAGCGTCACGCAGCACCGCACCTGCGACTGGTGCGACGACGAGGCCACCTGCACGCTGCGGACCGTCTGGACGGAGGTGCGCGAGGCCGTCGCCTCGGTGATGGATCGCGTCTCGTTCGGGGAGCTGGTGCGCCGCTCCCGGTGGGCCAGGGGCGCCCAGGGCCGTTACTCCATCTAGCGCCCGCGATGCGCACGAAAAACGAGGGGCGGCATTGCTGCCGCCCCTCGTCTTATCGAAGGCCCCGCCTCCTTCGATACCAACAAAACGGCCCCACGGGGGGGCCGTTACACGTTGCCGCTTCTACTTGACGCGCCGGCCGCTCACGCGGCGATGAGCAGCACCGGCAGCCTGGAGCGCCAGACGATCTCCTCCGCCACGCTGCCCGTCCGGGCCTTCTGGAAGTTGCTCATCTTCCGCGTCGCCATGGCGATGCCGTCCGAACGGAGCTCCAGCGCCGCCTTGAGGATCTCCTCCACCGGCGACCCGCACACCACTTGCCCGCTCGCCCGCACCCCCAGCGCCTCGAACTCCTCGACGTGCCGTGCGATGTAGCGTTCGTTCGCCTCGCGGATGTGGCGGGGTGTGCCGCCGCCCAGCGCCATCGCCCCCGTCTCGCCGCCGCGCTCGCGCGAGTTCGGCCGGTGATGGTCGGGGTGCGGCAGCCGGGCACCCGTCGCCGGCTCCACCAGCAGCAGGTCGACCTGGCAGCCGAGGTGCTGCGCCAGTTGCGCCGTGTACGGGACGATGGCCGCCGACGAGTGGCTGCCGTCGAGCGGTACGAGCAGTCGCTGGAACATGAGTGGCCTCCCCCTAGGGACTGCGTGCCTCATCCATGATCGGCCGCGGGCAACCGGCTCCGAACATGAGACGCCCAGAATTTTCGTGCCGGAGATACCCGGGCGGCCGGCACCGGCCGTACCCCCGCGCCCGGCCGGCTTCGTAGTTCCCCTCGCGCCTCGTCTGCCGCTGTCGCTCGCCGCCGCCCCGATCATCATCGCCGGCGGGTGGACATGATCGCCGCGGGACCGGCCGGTAGGATGAGACGGAGGAGATGACATGGGACTGAAGGAGCAGCTCTCGGAGGACCTGAAGGCGGCGATGCGCTCCGGCGACGCGCTGCGCCGCGACGTCGTGCGCAGCGCGATCACCGCCATCAACAACGCCGAGATCGCCGGCGTGGACATCACCGACGAGAGGGCGACGCGCCAGCCCCTGGGCGAGGACGCCGTGATGGACGTGCTGCGCAAGCAGGTGAAGCAGCGTCGTGACAGCGCCGCCGAATACCGCAAGGCGAAGCGCGCCGACCTGGCCGAGCGCGAGGAGGCCGAGATCGCCGTGCTGGAGGGGTACCTGCCGCGGCAGCTCTCGCGCGACGAGATCGCGTCGGAAGTGCGGCAGGTGATCGCCGAAACGGCTGCCAGCGGCCCGGGCGACAAGTCGAAGGTCATGCCGGCGGCGATGCAGCGCCTCAAGGGGCGCGCCGACGGCCGCCTGATCAACGAGGTGGCGACGGAGCTGCTGTCGCAGCTCTAGCGCTGGCGCACCGGCACGGACAGCGAAGGCCGCCCGTGTGGGCGGCCTCCGTTTCAGCTCTGCGTTACCTCAATTGAAGGGGACGGGTGGCTGCAGGGGGATGGGGTCCTGGCAGTTGCTCCCGTCGCGGCCGAACACCTTCTGCAGGTCCTTGATGTCGATGTCAAGGTCGTGGAGGTTCGGCTCCAGGTCGTACCACGTGAGGTAGAGCGTGCTCCCGAAGAACGAGCCATAGCGGAACGCGATCTTCTGCTGGTCTCCCACGTCGACATCGCAGTCCAGGTCCACATCGCCCTCGAGGATGCGGATGGTGATCTCGAGGTCCGTGCAGATCGGCGTCAGGCCGCCGTTGACCGAGCCACTCACCGGGTGTCCGAAGACGTCGGCCAGCTCACAGCCGTTGTCCTTGATGATGGTCACGACGCCGTTGTCGTTGCCGGGGAAGAGGTCGTCGACCAGGTCCTCGTGCGGGATCAGGTTGAGCGTCGCCAGGTCGAACTCACCCGTCGGGCCCGGCGGCAGCGGCCCGCTCGTCGCGCAGCCGAAGTGGATCACGTTCTCGAAGATGATCGAGAAGGCGCAGGAGCCGTTGCTGGCCGCTCCCGGGTCCGGGAGGCAGTAAGGGTTGTTCGACGTGTTCAGCTCGTCGACCGGCCCGCGCGCCAGCCCGGCGCCCGTCGGCCCGAACACCACGTCGCACGGGTTGATCGAGCCGATCGCCAGGTTGTTGTACTCCACGTCGAACTCGTACGCGCCGAGCCCGTCCGGGACGGTGTCGCCGTTCTGGTCGCCCGTCATCACGTTGATCGCGCGCTCGAAGACGATCAGGTTGCCCTCGCCGGGCCCGTCGCACGGGCCTGTCTCGCAGATCCACAGGTTAGCGCCCGGGATCATCATGTCGACGTTGTTCTCGTTCCCCTCCGGCACCTTCACGACGCCCGGGTCCGTGCTGCCGGCGATCGACGTCGGCGTGTCCGTCGGCGTCCCGAACGGCGTGTTCGTGGCCGTCGGCGTCGCGGACGGCGGCTCCTCCGTCGCCGTCGGCGACGGCGTGTGGGTGGGCGTCGACGACGTCGTCGTGGCCGTCGGCGTTGCGGACGGCGGGACCGGCGTCGGCGTCGGCGTCGCGGTGGCCGTGTGCGTCGCCGTCGCCGTCGCGGTCGCCGTGGAGGTCGGCGTCGCGGTGGGGACCGGCGTGTTGGTCGGCGTCGGCGTGTTCGTGGCCGTGTTCGTCGGCGTCGGCGTGTTCGTGGCCGTGTTGGTCG
>DATMAH010000104.1:0-2491 GCA_035583735.1 Dehalococcoidia bacterium | reverse complement strand
CGCGCGGAGCGGCTGGCCGCCGAGCGCCGCGAGAAAGCGGCCGCCGAACTCCTGCGCTCGTGGCTCCGCGCGAACGGCGAGGACGAGCTCGTCGACGCCGAGAGCGGCTGGGGCGTCCGCCTGCAGACTGCGCAGGGAACGCCGCGGTACGACGTGGTGTCGCTGCGCGAGCACGACCCCGCCCTCTGGCAGCGGTGTGTCGAGCTCGCGCTGGTGACGCTCGACCATCGCGCCGTGCAGGCGCAGGAGCGCGCCGGGCAGATCGCCGGCCTCGACCGCTACCGGATGCCCGGCTCGACTGTCGAGCGCCTCGTGGTCATCGAGCCGCGGAAGTGAGAACCGCCGCCCCGATGTCGGGACGGCGGCCCCGCGCGAAAGGAGGACGGAGTTGATTTGGGATTCAATCTACCACGAGCTTCGGCAGTGGCTCGAGTTCGCCTACGCTGAGGGCATCCTGGAGCGCACGGGCTGGTGCGAGCACGGCTACTCGGGACCGCACCGGGCCTGCCAGGGGCCGTTCAACCGGCCCGAGCCGTACGGGCAGAAGCTGGAGGCCATCATCGCCTGGTTCGAGGCGCAGACGGGAGACGACTCATGAGCGTCGCGTTCTGGGTAGTCATCGGCCTGGGCATGACGGTCGCCGGTATCGGCGCCGTGCGGGACAAGGTGGCGCGGGTGCGACGACTGCCGCGGCGCTAGGAGAGGAGAGGATGGAGCTGTACCAACGCATCAGGTTTCTTCGCGATTTCCCGCCAACGCGCATCTTTGGTCCCCTGTGGCGGGCAGGCGAGGAGACGACGGGACGTCGGGTTTCGCGCCTGTACTCCGAGCCGGGATGGATCGTCCGTTACACACCCACCGACTCGGACGACTGGTTCGCCCGCGAGGGGGAAGATGCCGAATTGTCAGACCCGGCGGAGGCAGCAGACGAGCTTCTTGCGACCGATGTGGACCTCGCGGAAAGCATCGGGCTTGAGTTCTGAAGGAGGATACCGTGATGCTCATGGCTGAGGAGTTGCGCGAACTCTATCGTAGACTCCGGCGTTGGCTCGATGACGCCTACAGCGACGGCGTCTTCGAGCGCCAGGGTTGGTGCCGCCACGGACGCGACCGCTCGCACACGGCCTGCGGGGGGCCGTTCGACCGCCCCGAGCCCTATGTGCAAGAGCTCGAACAGATCGCCGCTGGCATCGAGCAGATCGCCGCTGGCATCGAGCGGCTGACGAAGGAGGACGGAGATGCAGACGATTGAGGGTATCATCGCCGCCATCAACGACCGGGGTCTGCGCCTGGAGGGCGACGAGCTGTGGCACAACTTCACCCGTGCCGAATGGCGCGGGCGCTGGGACCCGGTGAGTAAGGGCGACAAGGTCCGCCTGACGTTGGCCAATGACTTCGTGAAGGCCATCGAGCTACTGGACCGCCCGGAGTCGTTTCTGGCGCCTTCCAACCGCGCGGCGGAGCGGCCCCGGCGGGCCGAGGACCGGCGCAGCATCGAGCGGCAGGTCGCCCTCAAGGCGGCCGTCGAGCTGGCGCGGCCCCTCGCCGAGCTCGTGGCGCGCCGGCTGGAGGCGGAAGAGAAACCGCACGTCGGCGAGGCCATCACCGCGCTGGCTTCGCACATCGTCGCGGCGGCCGACATGTTCGCCGCCTTCCTGGCGGAGGGGGAGGAGCAACCATGAGCATCGCGTTCTGGACCGTCATCGGGATCGGCATGGCCATCGCCGGCATCGGCGCCGTGCGCGACACGATGCGGCTATGGCGAGAACATCGAACCCGTAACATCATCGAGCGGAGACTGCGGCGGCTCTAGCCGGCCGCGGGCGCTCGCGTTGCCGTCTCGCCCTCCTACGCAGGTTCCCGCCCCATGAGGTAACGCGGGCGCCCAGGGCCGACGAGGCCCGCGCAGGGAAGCGAATCCGGGGCACGGATGCCCTGCACATCCCGGCGGTGACCCCGCCCGCCGCCGGGCACGCGTATACGGAGGACGTCATGGACCTGAGCGTCCCCTGCATCCGCTGCGGCAGGCCGGCCGCCGAACACGGCGAGCATCACCACCCCCACCGCGGCATGGGCGGCCAGGGTCCGAAGGTGGCAGAGCACCCTCGCGTGCCGCTCTGCCGCGGCTGCCATCGCGACCTGCACGATGGCCGATTCCGCCTCGAGCTCAACGGCCCCATCGCCCAGTGCGTGGCGCCGGACGGCGCCGTCCTCAGCGTGCGCGCCGTGCGGCCGCAACCCCTCGTCCACGCCTTCGAGGCGCCGGCGCCGGACCTCGCCGCGCTCGCGCATCAGGCCGTCCTCCTCGACGACGAGAGCCTGGCCTACGTCTGGGAGACGGGAGAGACGTGGCGCGGCACCGGCGACGTGGTGCAGGCCATCGTCGCCTGGGCCATGCGCCAGCGCTACGGCTCCTTCGGCGACGCCTGGTACCGGCGGGCCGCCGAAATCCTGTCGGAGTACAGCGGCTTGCGGGTGAGCGTTGGCACCG
>DATMAH010000103.1:0-3931 GCA_035583735.1 Dehalococcoidia bacterium | reverse complement strand
CCCCGCCACCCCTGTCATTCTGAGCCGCAGGCGAAGCATCGACCCCGTGCGCCGTGCCCCCCATGCGTCAGCGCCACCCAGCCCCTCACTCCAGCCGCATCCCCGAGATCGCCCGCGCGATCACCAGCTGCTGGATCTCCGACGTCCCCTCGAAGATCGTCATGATCTTCGCGTCGCGGTGCCACCGCTCCACCGGCGTCTCGCGCACGTACCCCATCCCGCCCAGGATCTGGATCGCGCGGTCCGTCACCCACACCGCCGTCTCGCCCGCCTTGTACTTCGCCTGCGAGCCCTCGGCCGCCGCGAACTCCTTCCGCTGCCGCGCCATCCACGCCGCACGCCACACCAGCAGCCGCGACGCATCGATCTCCGTCCTCATGTTCGCCAGCATGAACGAGATCGCCTGGTTCGTGATGATCGGCCGCCCGAACTGCTTCCGCTCCTTCGCGTAGTCCAGGGCGTACTCGTATGCCGCCCGCGCGATGCCGACGGCCATCGCGCCCACGGCCGGCCGCGTCGCCTCGAACGTGCCCAGCGCCGCCTGCTCGCGCGTGTGGCCGCCCTCGCGCGCCCGCGCCAGCCGCGCGTCCAGCTTCTCCTTACCGCCCAGCAGGCAGCGCCCCGGCACCCGCACATCGTCGAGGTACACCTCGGCCGTGTGCGACGCCCGGATGCCCAGCTTCTTGAACTTCACGCCCTGCCGCAGGCCCGGCGTCCCCGGCGGCACGACGAACGACGCCTGCCCGCGCGTCCCCAGCGCCGGGTCGACGCTCGCCACCACCACGTGCACGTCGGCGATGCCGCCGTTCGAGATCCACGTCTTCTGGCCATTCAGCACCCATTCGTCCGCCGCCTCGTCGTACACCGCGCGCGTCTTCATCGACGCGACGTCCGACCCCGCGTCCGGCTCGGACACGCAGAATGCGCCCATCTGAAGCTTCTCCGGCGTCCCGAAGCACTGCGGCAGCCACTCGCCGATCTGCTGCGGCGTGCCGTTCCCCGCGATCGCCGCCACCGCCAGTGACGTGCCGAAGATCGCCATGCCGATGCCGGCGTCGCCCCAGAACAGCTCCTCGATGGCGATCGGCATCATCAGCCCCGTCGCGTCCGACGTCGCATGCGCCAGGAACTGCGGGCTATAGATGCCCACCTTCGCCGCTTCCTGGATGATCGGCCAGGGTGTCTCCTCGCGCTCGTCCCACTCGTGCGCGGCCGGACGCACCACGTTCTCGGCGAACTCGTGCACCCAGTTCCTGAACTGGATCTGCTCGTCGTTCAGGTCGAGCGAGAAGTTCGCCGTCTGCGCCTGCGATTCCGTTGCTGTCACCATCGTCTCTGTTCTCCCGGCCGCCCGAGTCCCACCGCCACCAGGCGGCGCATGTGCGCGGCTCCACATGCAGGATAGCCGTGCCCGGACGCTCGCCGTAGGAGAACTGCGTTTCCGGTATGCCGGTTCTATCGCGCCCGCGCCGTCACTCCGACAACACCAGCTTCCGCATGTCCCGCCCCACCGTGATCGGACCCCTGTACACGTCTGACATCCCGGCGACGAACTGCTCCACCAGCGGCCCCTCGCTCGGGATCGGCGGGATGAGGTGCGTCAGCACCAGCTCCTTGACGCCCGCCTCCTGCGCCATTTCCGCGACGTCCATCGTCGGCGCGTGGTAGTCGCACGCGTCGACGAGGATGCCCGCCGTCCGCTCGTTGCCCATGCCGCGCAGCAGCTTGATGCGGTCCTCCATCATCCCCAGGTGGACGGCCTCGCTGATCAGCATGTCGGCGCCCTTCGACGCGTTCACCAGGTTCTGGCACTTCCGCGTGTCGCCGGAGAAGACGACGCGCTTGCCGCGGTACTCCACCGAGAACCCCAGCGCCGGGTACACCGGCCGGTGGTCCACCTCGAACGAGCCCACCTGGATGCCGGCGGCCTCCGCCACCGCCCGCACGCTGTCCGACACCGGCACCTCGTGCACGACCACCTCGATCCCGTCCTGCGAGAGCTTGTCGCCGTGGTGCGCGCGCCGGTAGCGCACGTCCGGGTTCAGCGCCGCCCGGAAGTGCGTGATCGCCTCGTGCGTGCCCTCCGGGCCGTACACCGTCAGCGGCTTCGTCGCCCCACCCGCCGTCCAGCGCATCATCAGAAAGTCCGGCACATCCGTGATGTGGTCGGAGTGCATGTGCGTGAAGAACACGGTGTCGATCTCGCCGATCGGCATGCCCGGCCCCGTCAGCCGGCGCGCGGCGCCCCAGCCGCAGTCGATGAGGATCGTCGCTTCGTCCGTGACGATGAGCTGCCCTGCTCCGCAACGGTCGCCGGACGGCAGTGGGCTGCCCGTCCCCAGCAGCGTGATCTCGAACTTCGGCATGCCCGCTGTCCTTTCACTGTGCCAACGCGTGGCGCTCACTTCGTCATCTGCATGAACTGGTGGATCAGGGCGACCAGTGTCTCCGGCGCGTCCTCCTGGCAGAAGTGGCCGGCGTCCGGCAGCTCCACGATCGGCCCCTCCGGCCACATCGCCTTGAAGTCGGCGATCGCGACCTGTGGCGGGATCGCGCGGTCCTGCATCCCTTCGGCCAGCATCGCCGGCTTCGACTTCAGCGCGCCGAGCCCGGCCGCCCCCTCGACGATGTAGTCGCGCACGCGCCCCAGGTAGGCGTCCAGCGGGAACTCGATCGCGCCGAGGCAGTCCGCCGGCGTCCTGAAGTGCGCGCCGTATGCGCGCTCCCACGTCCGGTCCACCGCTGCCGTGTTCTCGAAGCCGATGAGCCGCATGACGCTCAGCACCGTCGTCCCGAGGTCGGACAGCACCGCGCGTGTGCGGCCGTCCTCCAGCCCCTCCCCGATCCACGTGAACCACGGCGACTTCTGGATCTCGCCGCCCAGCGGCCCGTAGCCGCTGACCGTGTTCATGTAGACGATGCGCTTCACCCGCTCCGGGTGCCGCACGGTGTACTGCGACGCCATCAGCCCGCCCCAGTCCTGCGCCACGAACGTGATGTCCCGCAGACCGATGTCGTCGAACAGCGCCGCGAGGTTCTCGGTGTGCGTCTTCAGCGTGTACGCGCGGTCCTGCGGCGTCTCGCTCTTCCCGAAGCCCATGTGGTCGGGCACGACGACGCGGTAGTGCCGCGACAGCGGCGGGATGAAGTTCCGGTACAGGTAACCCCACGTCGGCTCGCCGTGCAGGCAGACGATCGTCTCGCCCTCGCCCTCGTCCACGTAGTGCTGGCGGAAGCCCGCCGACGTGCTGAACCGTGGCGCGAACGGCCAGGTGCCGTCGAATGTCTCGTGAGCGTCGATCATCGTGACCTCCCGGTTCGTGCTGAGGTGGCCGCCGCCAGCAGCGCCGTCAGCGTGCGCGACATCACCCGCCGCGCCTGCGCCGCCGTCAGCCCCTGGTGCGCCCGCATCGACTCCCACGCCGACCAGCTACTCGCCATCGTCAGCGCCGCCAGCAGCTCGCGCGCGTCGGCCGCCCGCAGCCGCGCCAGCTCCGGCGCGAAGACGTTCGCGCACTCCCGCCGTCCCCACTCTCGCGCCCGCATCAGCCGCAGCGCGATCTCTGGCGCGAACGGTTCGGCCAGCATCCCCGCGCGCCGCACCGGCGTGATCATCTCGTTGATGTGCGCCCGCTGCTCCGTGAACGCCGCGACGCGCTCTGCCAGCGGCCCCTCCGGCGAGATGCGTCGTGCCGATGCGTGGATGCGCTCGAGCTGCCGCTCGGCGACCGCCGCATGGAGCGCGTCGAGGTCCTCGAAGTGCTGGAACACCGACCGCGGCGATACCCCCGCCCGCGCCGCGATCTCCGCCGCCGACGGGCGCAGCCGGCCTTCGCCCAGGAGCGCCAGCGTCGCGTCTACGACGGCCAGCCGCGTCCGCTCGGCGCGCGCCGTCCGCCCGTCCACGCTCTCACCGGGGCTCGCCGATAAC
>DATMAH010000102.1:0-4944 GCA_035583735.1 Dehalococcoidia bacterium | reverse complement strand
GCACGGCGCATCTGCCGCGAGGCGCCGGCGCCGATCGTCGACGTAGCCCGGCGCACGGACGCGCCGGGCGGGGCGGCGAACACCGCCGCGAACGTGGCGGCTCTCGGCGCGCGCACGACGCTCCTGGCCGTGACCGGCGATGACGCGGAGGGCGACGCGCTGCGCCGCGCCCTCGCCCGGGCGGACGTGTCGCTCGACGGCCTGCTCACGGTCCGTCGCCGCCAGACGCTGGCGAAGCACCGAGTGTTCGCGTCGTCGCACCTGCTCGTGCGCTTCGACCAGGGACGCGCCGAGCCGCTCGACGCCGGCAGCGAACGCACGCTGATCGCGCGGCTGCGCGCGCTCTACGCCAGCATGGACGCCATCGTCGTGTCCGACTACGCGTACGGCGTGATCGCGCCGGCGCTGCTGCGCGAGCTCGCAACCCTGCGGCGCAAGCATCCGCGCACCGTCGTCGTCGACTCCCGGAACCTGCCGCTATTCCGGCACCTCCGGCCAACGGCGGTGAAGCCGAACTACGACGAGGCCGTCCGCCTGCTCGGTGCCGGGCGCGTCGAGGGGCCCGACGCGCGGGCGGAGCAGATGATGTCCGAAGGGCCGCGCCTGCTGGACATGACGGGCGCGGATATCGCCGCGATCACGCTCGATACGGACGGCGCGCTGATCTTCGAGCGCGGTGCGCCGCCGTACCGCACATACGCGCAGCGGGCCGACGGGACGCGGGCCGCCGGCGCAGGCGACACGTTCGTCGCCGCGCTGGCGCTCGCACTGGCGGCCGGGGCCGGCGCCACGGTCGCCGCCGAGATCGCGTCGACCGCCGCGGCCGTCGTCGTCGCCAGGGACGGGACGTCCGCTTGTTCGGCGGCGGACCTGCGCGGACGGCTCGCCGCCGGCGGCAAATTCGCGGTCGACCTCGCGCGGCTGCGGTCGCACGTACAGGCCGCGCGCGAGCGGGGCCAGCGCATCGTCTTCACCAACGGCTGCTTCGACATCCTGCACCGCGGACACATCACGTACTTGAATCGCGCGAAGGCGCTGGGCGACGTGCTCATCGTGGGCGTCAACTCGGACGCCAGCGTGGCCGCGCTCAAGGGGCCGGGCCGGCCGGTGAACACGCTGGAGGACCGCGTCGAAGTCCTGGGGGCGCTGAGCTGCGTCGACCATGTCGTCGCCTTCGACGAGGCGACGCCCGAGCGGCTGATCCGCGCGCTGCGGCCCGACATCTACGTGAAGGGTGGCGACTACACGATCGAGACCTTGCCGGAGGCGCCGCTGGTGGAGTCCCTGGGTGGCGCGGTGCGCCTGTTGCCGTTCGTCGAGGACCGCAGCACGACGCGCATCATCGAGCGCATCAGGGGCACGGATGCGCCGGGCGGCGACACGCAGAGCAGTGCCAGCGCACGAAGGCGGACGAGGGGACGCTGAGGTGGGCGGGGAATCGGAGGCGCGCGCCGGGGCCGCGGCCGAGCTGGACATCCTCATCCCGACGTACGGGCGCGTGTCGGCGCTGGCGGTGACGCTCACCAGCCTGGTGGCGCAGGCGTTCCGCTCGTTCCGCGTCTCGATCTCCGACCAGAACGACGGCACGGATGTCGCCGCGCAGCCGGAGGTACAGGCGGCGATCCGCGTGCTGCGGCTGCACGGGCACGATGTGACGGTGCACAAGCACCTGCCGCGGCGCGGCATGGCCGAGCAACGCGACTTCCTGCTCGGGCAGGTGCGCACGCCCTACGCGCTCTATCTCGACGATGACCTCATCCTCGAGCCGTACGTCGTCGGTCTGATGCTCCAGTCGATCCGCGCTCTCCGCTGCGGGTTTGTGGGTTGCGGCGTCATCGGCCTGAGCCACCTCGCCGACGTTCGCGAGCGCGAACAGGCGGTCGAGCTGTGGACGGGATCGGTGACACCGGAGCGCGTCGAGCCCGGCACGGCCGCGTGGGAGCGCCACCGCCTGCACAACGCCGCGAACCTGCTGCACGTGCAGCAGCGACTGGGCGCGACGCCGGACCGCCCGCTCGCATACAAGGTCGCCTGGGTCGGCGGCTGCGTGCTGTACGACGCCGAGAAGCTGCGGCGGGCTGGCGGCTTCAGCTTCTGGCAGCGCTTGCCGGAGACCCACGCGGGCGAGGACGTGCTGGCGCAGCTACGCGTGATGGAGCGCTACGGCGGCTGCGGGCTGATGCCGTCGGGCGTCTACCACCAGGAGCTCCCGACTACGATTCCGGACCGTCGCGTCGACGCACCCGTCGCGCTCTCAGCGCCAGCCGGCTAGCTGCGTCCAGCTCGCAGGCTACCGTCCCAGCACGCGATCGAGATACGCGTTCGAGAACGTCCGCTTCGGGTCGAGCAGCTCACGCGTCGCCTGGAAGCGGTCCCACTCGGCGTAGCGGGGCGCGAGCGTTTCCGCGGTCTGGAAGTGGAGCTTGCCCCAGTGCGGGCGCCCGCCGTAGTCGTCCATGATGTCTTCCACGGCCTCGAAGTACTGGTGGAACTGTGTGCCCTGGTAGACGTGCACCGCGATGTAGCACGTCGGCCGGCCATAGGCCGTGCTCAGCGGGATGTCGTCGGACGCGACGAAGCGCACCTCCACCGGGAAGCTGATCATCAGCCCGCTGCGCTTCACGTAGTCGCGCACCCGGTTCAGCGCCTCGGCCGCGTGCTCGGTCGGGATGGCGTACTCCATCTCGTAGAACTTCACCAGCCGCGGCGACGCGAAAACGCGGTAGCTGCGCTCGACGTACTCCACGCGGCCGCTGCTGGGGATCATGCGGCTCAGGCGCGGGATCAGGGACGGCCGCATGCGCCCGATGCGGCAGAGCGCGCCGAACGCCGCGTTCGAGAGCAGGTAGTCGTCGCGAAACGCCTGCAGGCGCGGCCGCGGCCGCTCCGGCTCGTCGGTGCGATTGTTGCGCTTCGTGAGCGCCCAGCCGGTATGGGGGACCCAGAAGAACTCGAAGTGCTCGTTCTTCGTGTAGTGCTCCTCGAGGTTCTCGAGCAAGGCATCGACGCGCTCCGGCATCTCGACGGCCCGCAGGTTGAAGGCGGGCACGCACTGCAGCGTCACCGTCGAGACGACGCCGAGCGCGCCCAGCCCCACGCGCGCGACATGCAGGATGTCGGCGTTCTGCTCCGGCGTGCACTCCACGACGCTGCCGTCGCCGGTGACGATGCGCATCCCTACGATCTGGGTCGCGAGGCCGCCGAGGTGGCGTCCGGTGCCGTGCGTCGCCGTGGATGTCGCGCCGGCGATGGACTGGTAGGCGATGTCGCCCAGGTTCGGCATGGCGAGGCCGCGCTCGTACAACCGCTCGTTGAGGTCGGCGAGGCGGATGCCGGCCTGCACCGTCACCCGATTCGTCGCCGCATCGACGCTCAGCACGCGGTCGTAGTCGTCGAGCGAGATGAGGCGGCCGTCGGTCAGCGCGATGCCGGTGAACGAGTGCCCGGCGCCGGCGACCTTCACGCGCTGTGAGTTCGCCGCCGCCGCACGGACGATGCGCACGATCTCGTCTTCGCTGCGTGGCCGTTCGAGAGACGCAGGCGTGCAGCGCTGGTTCGCCGCCCAGTTCTTCCACTCATGCATGCGCTGATCGTAGGCCATCGACGCGGAAGACGGGAGCGGGTCAGGCGCGCGCGACGCGCATGCGTGATGCGACCGACAGGCTCAGCGACACACGCTCGGCGCCGGTGTCGATGACGAGGACGCCTGTCGACTTCACCTTCTCGGCGATGGTGACCGGGCAGCCCGGCTTCAACTCGTGCCGGTCGAGGTAGCCCAGCAGCTCGTTGTCCTCTTCGAGCTCCTCCGAGATGAACTTGATGACGCCCTTCTCCCCCTCCTCCAGCGCGTCCAGCGATACCCACGCCGGGTCGAGCTTCGCGCCGGTGCCGGGGATGGGGCTCCCGTGGGGGCACGTCGTCGGCCGGCCCAGGATCTCGAAGATGCGCTCTTCGATCAGCGGTGTCACGCCGTGCTCGAACGTGTGCGCCTGCTCGTGCGCCACCGCCCAGCCGAGGCCAAGCACCTCGTTCAGGAAGCGCTCGCACAGGCGATGGCGCCTGGCGACGCGCTCGGCCACCTCTCTGCCGTGAGCGGTGAGGTGGATGCTCTTGTCGTGCTCGTCGATGTCGACGAGGCCGATCTTTTGCATGCGGCGGATGGTAGCGTGGGCCGTCGGCGGCGTGACCCGCCGCCAGCGCGCGAGCCGCGCCGAGATCACCTTCTCGCCTTCAGTCTCGAGGCTGTAGATCGTCTGGAGGTAATCCTCCACGGTCGAGGTCTGCGATTCGGCGTCGTGCGTATTCGCCACCATGATCGTTCTCGCGGTCAAAAGGGGGATGCCGTCTAATGTCGATTATACCCATGGAGGCAACAGGCAGCATTAGACGGCGCTTCGTCCATCCTCGTCCGCTTCGACCAGCGCGACGCGCTCGACGGCGGCCACGGCGCCGAGCCTGATGACGTTGATGCTGCCGGCCACCTGCGGCGAACCGCTGTACGCCGCCGGCACCGTCCCGTCGCCGGCTTCCACGGCGCGGTCCCAGTGGCCCAGTGCCACGTAGTCGGCGCCGGTGGCGGCGATCTGCTCGCCGTAGATCTTCCAGCTCCGGTGCTCATCGGCGGGGCCGGCGACGTAGTGGCCGTGGGCGACGATCACCTGGTGTGGCAACTGCCGCGGGCGCCCGGGGTGCAATGGCGACATGTCGGCGTAGTCGTCGTGGGCGCGCCCGAGCACCTCCAGCCCCAGCTCCGCCAGCGTCACGACGCCGTCTGCTGTGACGCCCAGGACGTCGACGTTCGCCGGGTCGGCCAGGCCGCCGCGACGGTACACGGACTCCGCCGTGGCCGGGTCATGGTTGCCGGGCAGAATGACCACGCGCAGCCGCGCGTCGCCCAGCAGGCGCGTGACGGCTTCGACCGTCTCAAGCGCGAGGCGGTTGTGG
>DATMAH010000101.1:0-8976 GCA_035583735.1 Dehalococcoidia bacterium | reverse complement strand
GTCGCGACCAACGTACGGTGAGCCCTACACGAGCACCAGCAGCGGCGTCCCCTGGTCCACGCGCTGGCCCGCCGTGACGTACACCGCCTTCACCTGTCCCGCGCGCCGCGCGTGCAGCTCGTTCTGCATCTTCATCGCCTCGACGATGATGAGCGTCTGCCCCTCCTCCACCTCGTCGTCCACCGCCACCATCACCTCGCGCACCACCCCCGCCATCGGCGACTTCAGCACCCACTCGCCGCCGGCGTCCACGTCGAACGAGTCCGCGCCGCCCGCGCCGCCGCGCCGGCCCGTCTGCGTCCCCACCGTGATGTGGTGCTGCCCGACGACGACGCGATAGTCCGTCGGCGCCTCCTCCGCGAAGACGTCGTGCGGCCGCCCGTCGATGATCACCGAGTAGCGCGCGCTCTCGCCGATGCGCACGAGGCTCACGGTGCGCGTGCTGTCCCCCACCGTCACGCGGTAGCCGCCCGCGTGGTCCGGCTCCACCTCCACCTCGTGCTGCTCGTTGCCCAGCCTCAGCCGGTACTTCGCCGCCATCTCGCTCCCGCGCTCCCCACCGAGGCCCGCTCGGCGATCTGCCGTGCTCGTCCCGCCTCGCGCCAGCCGCTCGCCGCCGGGCGGATCACCGCCGGCTGCGCCCCGTTGCGTGCCCGCCGCTCGTGCGACATCACCGCCGCCACCAGCAACGCGATCTCGTCCTCCTCGGCGTGCCCGTCCGGCTCGCGCATCTTGAACTCGCTGTCGAGGAAGCCGGTGTGCACCTCGCCCGCCACGAAGCGCGGGTCGTCCAGGAGCTGCAGGTGGAACGGGATGTTCGTCTTCACGCCCAGGATCACGTACTCGCGCAGCGCCCGCTTGCTCCGCTCGATCGCCATCGTGCGGTCCGCGCCCCAGCAGATGAGCTTCGCCAGCATCGGGTCGTAGTAGTACGGGATCTCGACGCCGGAGAAGATGCTGCTGTCGACGCGCACGCCCGGCCCGGCCGGCTCGCTCACGTAGTCGATGCGCCCCAGCGACGGCAGGTAGTTGTTGTACGGGTCCTCCGCCGCGATGCGGCACTCGATCGCGTGGCCGCGCAGCACCACGTCGTCCTGCGTGAACCCCAGCGGCTCGCCCGCGGCGACGCGGATCTGGTCGCGCACCAGGTCGCGCCCCGTCAGCCACTCCGTCACCGGGTGCTCCACCTGCAGGCGCGTGTTCACCTCCAGGAAGAAGAACTCCTGCGTCCGCGGGTCGAACAGGAACTCCACCGTCCCCGCGTTGTAGTACCCCGACGCCTTCGCCGCCGCGACGCCCGCCTCCATCAGCTTCCGCCGCGTCTCCGGCAGCACCACCGGCGATGGCGACTCCTCCAGCAGCTTCTGGTGCCGCCGCTGCACGGAACATTCGCGCTCGCCCAGCGCGACGACGTTGCCGTGCTTGTCACCCAGCACCTGCACCTCGACGTGGCGCACGGGCGAGAGGTAGCGCTCCAGGAACACGCCGCCATCGCCGAACGCCGCCTGCGCCTCGCTCGACGCTACGCGCACGGCGCCTTCGATCTCCTCCGGCGTCTTCACCAGCCGGATCCCCTTGCCGCCGCCGCCCGCCGACGCCTTGATCATCAGCGGGAAGCCGATGTCCGGCGCCACGCGCACCGCCTCCTCCGGCTCGACGCGGCCCTCCGTGCCCGGCACCACCGGCACGCCGGCGCCCATCATCGTCCGCCGCGCGTTCACCTTGTCGCCCAGCGCGATCACGGCCTCCGGCTTCGGCCCGATGAACGTGATGCCGGCGGCCGCGCACGCCTCCGCGAACTCCGTGCGCTCGCTGAGGAACCCGTAGCCGGGGTGCACGGCCTCGGCGCCCGCCGCCTTCGCCACTTCGACGATCCTGGTGTAGTTCAGGTAGCTCTCGAGCGGCGGCCCCTCGCCGATGTGGTACGCCTCGTCGGCGTAGCGCACGTGCAGCATGTTGCGGTCCACCGTCGAGTAGACGGCCACCGTCTGGATGCCCATCTCGCGGCACGTCCGCATGATGCGGAGCGCGATCTCGCCGCGGTTCGCCACCAGGATCTTCTTGAACACGCGTTCTCTCCCGCCCTGTAGCCCCGGTTTGTGTATCACAGATTCCCCCACCGGGCGAGGTTACAGACGTACCATCCGTCAGCGGGTCCGCGCCGCCGACGTGCATAGTCGCGCGTTGCTTCGGCGCCGGGGAGACCTTCGCGCGCGCTGGCCGTCCTTGCTGCGGCGTGCGCCAACAGGGCGCCGCGGCCGGCGTCCGGATCAGGCCGAATTCCGGCTTCAGCGCTGGCTGCCGCGCGCAGAGGCGCACGATCTGGGAGAATGAGGGCGGGTGCGACAACCGCGCCGGAGGATCGATGGCACACGCCGGACACGGCGCCTCCGTCTCGGCGGCGGGCGATAGACGCGCCCTCGTGTATGCGGGCATCCTGACGGGCGTCTACTTCGTCGTCGAGCTCGGCATCGGCATCTGGAGCGGTTCCGTCGCCGTCACCTCGGATGCCTTTCACACCTTCTCGGCGGTCGGCGGCGTCCTCATCGCCCTCGTCGCGCAGCGCTTCAGCGAGCGCCCGGCGACGCTCGAGCACACATTCGGCTGGGGCCGCGCCGAGATCATCGGCGCGCTCTTCAACGGCATCTTTCTCGTCGTCATGGCCGGCTACGTCATGTACATGGGCGCCATGCGCCTGCTCGACCCCATGCACCTGCCGACCAACGTCATGCTCGCCACCGCGGGCGGCGGCCTCGCGACAGAGGTCGTCGCCTTCTGGCTGCTCTACGAGCGCCAGAAGGGCAACCTCAATCTGAAGGGCGCCTTCTGGCACATCATCCAGACGTTCGTGGGCAGCCTCATCATCATCGTCTCCGCCGTCGTCATCCGCTTCACCGACTTCATGGAGATCGACCCGCTGCTCGGCATGGCGTTCGGCGTCGTCCTCTTCGTCGCGTCGTGGAGCATCATCAAGGAGGCGCTGCGCGTCCTCCTGCAGGGGACGCCGCAGGGCTTCGACCTTGCCGGCGCCGTGCGCATGCTCTCGGACATCGATGGCGTGGAGGACGTCCACCATGCGCACGCCTGGAGCCTCACCTCCGGCCGCAACCTCTTCTCCGCACACCTGCGCGTGCGCAGCATGCGTGACGACGCCTCGCGCGTCCTCCGTGAGGGGACGTCGCACCTGAAGGAGCGTTTCGGCGTCTACTTCACCACGCTCCAGGTCGAGGAGGAGTGCCTGCCCGCCGAAGCGGGGGCCGAAGACATCGATGTCACGGGGTCCGCCCGCACGTCGGCTGCACCCGCGCCTCCAGCAGCTCAGGGGCATACGGGGCACTAGGCGCGCGAGCATCTGCATCGCCCGGCGCGCGCGCCGGAGAGCGGAAGGAGGTGCACATGTGGTGGGAGGACCTGCTCTGGGGATTCTGGAACGGCCTCACCGCCTGGCCGATCCTGATCGCCCACGCGTTCGGCGCCTGGGAGCGCTTCCCGTTCTACAACGCCGCCCGCGCCGGCCAGTGGTACGACTTCGGCTTCCTGCTCGGGGCCGGCTCGCCGATCCTCGGCGCCGCCTCCGGCAGCCGCGCCTCCCGTGACCGGCGCCGCTGACAGGCCCCGCCCAGCAGCAACGAGCGGCACCGGTCGCGGCGAATCCGCCGCATCCCGCGCATACCTCCCACACGCCACGCCAGCTCACCGTCCGCATCGGTGGCGCAGCGCCCTCCTCAGCGCAGGGGAGGCGGCGGATTGAGACGGCGGCAGCCTGCCAATCGCCGAGGCGCGTGGGCGCCGGCAGGGTTAGAGATCCGTCAACTCTCACCGGCAACTGTCAACTGTCGACGGCGACGGTCAACTGTGGACGTGCGCAGCATCCCGCAACGCCCGCAGATTCTCTCGCGGCGATGCGTCCGCGTTGTACACCGACGACCCGCAGACCAGCACGTCCGCGCCGGCCTGCACGCACGCCGCGACGTTGTTCACCTTCACCCCGCCGTCCAGCTCGATGTCAGGGGAGAGCCCGCGCGCGTCCAGCATCTCGCGCAGGCGCCGCACCTTCGCCAGCATCGAAGGCAGCATCTTCTGCCCGCCCCAGCCGGGGTTGATCATCATCACCATCACCTGGTCCGCCACATCCAGCACCTCCTCGATCGCCGCCAGCGGCGTCGCCGGATTGATGCAGATGCCCGCGCGCTTGCCCATCGCGTGGATGCTGCGCAGCAGCCGGTCCGCGTGCTTCGTGGCCTCGATGTGGACGTTGATGATGTCCCCGCCCGCTGCCGCGAACGCCTCGAACTGCGCCTCCGGCCGCTCGATCATCAGGTGGATGTCCAGCGGCAGCGACGTCACGCGCCGCACCGCCTCCACGACCAGCGGCCCGAAGGTGATCGGCGGCACGAAGTGGCCGTCCATCACGTCGAGGTGGATGTAGTCGGCGCCGCCCGCCTCCGCCGCCGCGATCTGCCCGCCCAGCTCGCGGAAGTCCGCCGTCAAGATCGAGGGCGCGAGCTTAACGGCCGGCATCGCCGTCTCGCATCTCGTCTTCCGCTTCTTTCAGCGTCTTTTGGGCCCGGTGGCGCGCGGCCTTCAGCGCCGCCCGCACGCGCTTGGGCGCCGTCCCGCCCGGCACGTCGCGCGACGCCACCGACGCCCGCACGTCGATCCCCGTCGCGTCCGCAGCGAACAGCGGCGAGAAGCCGCGCAGCTCCTCCAGCGACAACTCGCCCAGCTCCGCGCCCTTCCCCTCCGCGTAGCGCACCAGCCTGCCGACCGCCTCGTGCGCCTCGCGGAACGGCAGTCCTTTCCGCACCAGGTAGTCCGCGAGGTCGGTCGCCAGCGAGTAGTTCGCCGCCGCGGCGGCACCGGCGCGCTCCGCGTCCACCTCGAGCTCCGGCAACATCGCGATGAACACGGCCAGTGTCGAGAGGAGCGTGTCATCGGCGGCGAAGAACGCCGGCTTGTCCTCCTGCAGGTCGCGGTTGTACGAGAGCGGCAGCCCCTTCAGCATCGTCAGCGCCGACACGAGCGCGCCGATGACGCCGCCCGTCCGGCCGCGCGCCAGCTCCGCCACATCGGGGTTCTTCTTCTGCGGCATGATGCTCGAGCCTGTCGCGAAGGCGTCCGGCAGCCGCACGAACCCGAACTCCGCGCTCGACCACAGCACGATCTCCTCCGCCAGCCGCGACAGATGCACCATCGTCAGCGATGCGGCGTGCAGGTAGTCGACGACGAAGTCCCGGTCCGCGACCGCGTCGATGCTGTTGTCGGAGACCGCCCCGAACTCCAGCTCCTCCGCCACCATGTCGCGGTCGACCGGGTAGGGCACGCCCGCAAGCGCCCCGCTCCCCAGCGGCAGCACGTCGGCCGAGGCGAAGGCGTTCGCGAAGCGGTATCCGTCGCGCCTGAACATCGACACGTACGCCAGCAGGTGGTGCGCGAACAGCACCGGCTGGGCCCGCTGCAGGTGCGTGTACCCCGGCATCACCACGTCGATGTTCGCCTCCGCCAGGTCCACCAGCGCGAGCTGCAGGCGCAACAGCAGGATCACGGCGTCAGCGCACGCGTCGCGCGCGTACATCCGGAAGTCCGTCGCCACCTGGTCGTTGCGGGAGCGAGCGGTGTGCAGCCGTCCCGCCACCGGCCCGATCTTCTCCGCCAGCCGGACCTCGACGTTCATGTGCACGTCTTCCAGCTCCGGCCGCAGCGCGAACTCCCCCCGCTCGTGCTCCTGCAGGATCTGCGTCAGGCCGCGGATGATGCGGTCGGCGTCCGCGCGCGGGATGATCCCTGTCGCGCCCAGCATGCGCGCGTGCGCGATCGAGCCGCGGACGTCGTACGGGATCAGCCGCTCATCCGCGTCCAGAGACGACGTGTACGCGTCGACCAGCGGGTTCGTCCGCGACGTGAACCGTCCGCCCCACGGCTTTCCTCCGCCGTTCAGCGAGGCGCTGCTTCGGTCACGCGCAGCACGGCCTCCGCCTCGTTTCGGACCAACAGGTTCAGCCACCTGTCCTCCTCCACCTCGACCGCCCGCATCTGGTATTCGCGCTCCAGCCGCGGGTTCTCGACCATGTCCTTGAACGCGTTGACGATCGAGAAGCGGATGGACTCGTAGAACGCCCCGTTCACCGCCGCCGGCGTCAAGGTATCGATGAGCAGGATGATATCAGGCTCCCTGTCAAGCACGTACTCGCTGTCGTACTTCTCGTGACCGGCGGGCCCGCCGCCGATCGGCAGGTCGCGGTGTGCGATGTGCTCGTCCGTGATCCCAAGCATATCGATCAGCGGCAGCCGCGACTCGTAGCCGATGGCGCCGATCGGCACCGTCGCCACCACCGTCGTATCCGGCACATTGTCCCGCAACCAGCGCCCGATGCGCGCGCGGTCGTCGACGGCTTGCTTCTCCCCCATCCGCCCACGCCCGTCGTCCGATGCCGGCTGCAGCGAGAACAGCAGTGCTGCCGCCAGCGCCAGCACGCCGGCGACCTGCACCGCGCGGTCCGATACCCGCGCCGACTCCCGGACGGACGTGAAGATGCCGCCCGCGGCCGCGAGCAGCGCCGCGTAGAACAGCGGCAGCACCGGCGCCATGAACCGGAAGCGCAGCAGCGAGTCGCCGCCCACGTAGACCGTGTACCCCAGCCATCCGGCGAAAAGCGCAACCACGTAAGCCATCGGCCATCGCCGCACGGACGGCGCCAGGAACGCCACCGGCAGCAGGACCAGCAGCCAGCCCGGATACTCTTGCAGGAACGACGTGACGTACGCGAGCCCGCGGTCGTACTGCTCGATCCCGCTCCCCACTTTCGCGTAGTACGTGTTGGGGAAGATGTGGTCGTACGTCGTGAGCCGCCACACGAAGTAGGGCACATACACAGCGAGAAACGCCGCGCACCAGTACAGCACGTGGTCGAACTCTGCGATGCCGCCCCCGTCGCCGTCGCGCCGGCGCGCCCGCGAGCGCTGCGCGGTCTCCGCCACTTTGAACAGCCCGGACACACCGGCCAGCACCAGTCCGTCCGGCCGCGTCATCGCCACGAGCGCCCAGCCGGCGCCGGACGCCGGCAGCCAGCCGCGCTCGCGCTCGCGCAGGTGGAGCAGCACGGCCCCCAGCGTCAACGTCGCGAACAGCGGCGCCTCGAGGCCCGCCGTCGCCCAGATGCTCCACGCGCCGCACGCCGCCAGCAGCAGCGCAGCGCCCAGCGCCGCCCGCTCGCGCAGCGGCCCGTCCAGCAGGCTCCGCGTCAGCGCGTACGTCCCGGCTGCCGCCACCGCCGCCAGCGCGAAGCCCAGCCAGCGCCCGGTCAGCACGATGTCCGCGCCCAGCTTGTGCGCCCCTGCCAGCAGCCCCACCCACAGGAAGTTGGTATATCCCTCGACGTTCTCGCCCGCGTTCCACACCGCGCCCTCGCCCTCCGCGAGGTTGCGCGCGTAGCGGTACGAGATGTAGGCGTCGTCGCTGGTGTAGGGGAAGTAGAGCCAGTAGAAGAGCGTGATCGCCGCCGCGCCCGCCGCCGCCGCCACGACCCACAGCCGCGTCGAACGCCCGAACACCACGGCCATCGCGGCCGCGTAGACGACAGCCAGCGCGAGCCACGGAAACGTCATCCTCGTTCGAAGATCGGCAGTTCCGTCAGCTCGCTAAGTGTCCAGATCGTGTAATCCGGCGCGACCCCTTCCCCGTCCTGATAGTCCCCCAACGCCCGTCCGGTCTCCGCCCGCGTCGCCGGCGCGTTGGATACTTCGCCCACCTGCTCGGGCTCGTGCGGCGCGTCCGGCTTCTTGACCTTACGCAGAATCCCGACCATCCCCAGCGACTGCGCCGCCTGCACGTCCGCCCGCAGCGAGTCGCCGACGACGGCGCAGTCCTGCGGGTCGAGCCGCATGGCGTCCAGCGCGTACTGGAAGATCCGCGGGTGCGGCTTCATGTATCCGACATCGCACGAGACGGCCGTCACCTCGAAGTAGCGGTCCAGCCCCAGCTCGCGCAGCTCCTCGGCGAACCTCGGACCGCCGAACACCCGGTTCGTCACGCAGCCGATGCGCACGCCATGGTCCCGCAGCCAGTCCAGCGTCGCGTACGCGTCGTCGAACATCGTCCGGCCCAGGATCAGCCCACCCAGGTTCCAGGCGTCCCAGAGCTGCGCCGCCTGCTCGTACGTGATGTCCAGCCCCATCCCCTTCGCGATGCCGCGCACGACCTCGTTGAAATCCGGGCTCACGCAGTCCCCCAGGTACGCCGCCCGGTCCGCCTTCTCCACCCCCAGCCGGATCTCGCGCCCCAGGAACCGCAGCTCGCCCTCCAGTGGCACCCCCCACGACCGCAGCACGCCCCCGACGCGCCGCATCGTCTCCTCCCGTATACGCTGCGCCGGCGGCATCTCCGGGAAGTGCCACAGCGTGTCGCCGAGGTCGAACAGCACCGCTTTGACCGTCATCTCGCCTCCCGCCGGGAGGATACCCGTCGCGTCGCCGCTTCGGCTACCGCGAGCTGTACGGGAATGCCCTACATAAGCCACCGCCGCTCCGCACCGATACTCCCCTGCTATGTCCGGCGCCGTGCGCATCCTCAAGGACATCCCCCCCGGGGCGGTCGCGCTCCTGGCGCCGATCGCGTCGTTCGTCACCCTCCGCATCATCCCCGGCAGCGACGGCCCATGGATGAACACGACCTTCCACTTCTGGGCCGTCGGCGGCACGGCGCTCGCCTCGGCCGTGGCGTGCGCCGTCATCCTCCTCTCCGCTCGCACGCTGCGTGAGACGCGGCTGCTCTTCCTGGCGCTCGCGTTTCTGTCCATCGCCGGCATCTTCGCCGTCCACGGGCTGATGACGCCTGGCTTCATCACGCACGAGTCCCACCAGTCGCTCGCCGTCTCGGCATGGCTCAGCGTCATCGCCGGCGCGGCCTTCGTCGCCCTCAGCGCGATGGAGCTCCCACCGGTCGTCGAGCGATCCGTCCGGCGGGCGGGCGCCGTCGTC
>DATMAH010000100.1:0-2204 GCA_035583735.1 Dehalococcoidia bacterium | reverse complement strand
GCGATGGCCTGGGCGGTGGCCCGTTCGACGAGATCGCCCGCGAGCTGCATGACTCGCTGCGGCTCGTCGTCGATGAGGTCGTCGACGCGGTGACGACGCCGCTCGGGGCGTTCGCGTGGTCGTTCGAGGGCCGGCGCAGGCGGCGCGGGCGTCGCCGGCCGTGGCGCTTTGAGGCCTGGGCGGTGGGCGATCGCCGCCCGACGGGAGGATGGCGATGAGGATCGCCGCCGTTATCGTGGCGCTGCTGCTGCTCGCGGGCGGCGTCGATGCCACGCGCGGATGGCTGATCGCGCTGACGGTGCTGACGGGGCTGGGCATGCTGCGGCTGCGTCCGTGGCGCCCGCTCGCCTTCACGCCACACGTCGATGTGCGCATGGCGTCCTTCGTGCTCGCGTCGCTGCTGCTCGCCGGCACGGTCGAGGCGAACCGCGACTGGCTCATCGTGATGGCGGCGGTGACGGGCGTGGCGGCGTTCTGCCCGCGCATCGTCGCGCTCGACCGCTTCGGACAGCGTGACCGCGGTCGCCGGCGCGACAAGTGGCGGCGCGGGCGACACCGCTGGGACTGGCAGTGGGACTGGACGGGAGACGACTGGCGATGACGGTGCAGGTGTCCTTCACCAACACCGCCGCGCGGTTCAGCCAGGCGCAGCCGGCCGTCGACGTGCCGCTGGTGCTGGAGTTCACCGGCCCGCGCGCGCGCAGCCGCCCGCTCGCCACGCGCGCGGGCGGCATCGATGTCGGCGGCATACGGCTGCCGATCCGCGAGGTGAACATCGAGCGGCAGCCGGAGCTGCGGCGGCGCTTCCGGGTGGAACTGCTGCCGACGTACGTGGTGGTGTTCGGCGCCTCGGAGCTGGCGCGCTTCACCGGGCCGTACGGGCGCCGCGAGCTGGCGAGCGCCGTGCGGCGGTCGCTGGACCCGGCGCTGCTTCAGCCGGCGGCGCCGCCGCAGCCGCGCGGCCTCTGGAACGACTTCACGACGTGGCTCTGGGGGTTCAAGAGCGTCTGATGGAGCATGTGCGCACGGTCACGCGCAGGTTCGAGACCGGCGAGCGCGCCGTGCTGCACGTCGAGTCGCGCTCGGGCAGCGTCGTCGTGGAGGCGCACACCTCGCCCGTCGTGGTCATTGATGCGACGGTGCGTATCTGGAGCAACGAACCGCGCGACCTGGACGACGCCGTGGCGCTCGTCGAGGAGGCGATCGAGCAGGATGCGCACCGCATCGTCGTGCGCGCGCCGGCGCTGCCGAGGAGCGAGCACTGGAGCTGGTTCGGCGGCCGCCGCGGCTCCAGCGTCGACTACGTCGTGCGGGTGCCGCTCCAGTGCGCCGTCCGCGTGCTGGCGCGGAGCGGCAGCGTGCGTGTGACGGGCATAGAGGGCCGCGTGCACATCGAGTCGGGAAGCGGCCGCGTCAGCCTCGAAGACATCACCGGGAACGTGACGCTGACATCGCGCAGCGGCGGCGTCGCCATCGAGCGCGTCCGGGGCGACGTGAGCGCGGAGACGCGCAGCGGCCGGCTGGAGGTCCGCGGCGTCCGCGGGTCGGCGGAGCTGCAGGCGCGCAGCGGCTCGATCGAGGCGCGGGACGTCGGAGGCAACCTGCGCGCGCAGACGCACACCGGCAGCATCATCATCACGGACGCGGGCGCGGGGGTGAAGGCGCAGGCACATACGGGCACGATCCGCTTCAGCGGGCGCGTGCAGGGGGATTGCGAGCTGCGCGCGCATACGGGGAGCATCTGGATGGCCGTCGACGCCGCGCATCCCTTCTTCATCGACGCGGAGAGCGAGATCGGGAGCGTGCGGTCGGAGTTGCCGCCCAGGCGGGGAGGCGCGCCGCCGCCGGCGGGCGGGCCGAAGGTGCGGTTGCGCACCCGCACGGGCTCGATCAGGCTCACGCGCCTCTAGGGCTGTCTCCGTCGTCGTCCTCGGCGGCGGTGCTCGTCGGCAGGTGCAGGGCCCGCGCGAGGAGCAGTGCGGCTGCGCCGACGAGGAGCGCCGTGAGGGCGCCCGTCGTGACGCCGAAGAACATCGTGTCGACGACGTCGCGCTCCGCGTCCGTGCCGCGCGCATCGAGCGCGGCCACGAGGGCGAAGAGCGCGCACGCCGAGATGACGATGAGGAACGCCGCCGTGAAGATGTCGGGCGCGTCGGCCTGCCGCACCAGCAGCAGCGTGGCGGGCACGGACCAGGCGGCGGTGG
>DATMAH010000099.1:0-11163 GCA_035583735.1 Dehalococcoidia bacterium | reverse complement strand
CGTGGGCCGCTGACCGCCCGGCAGAAGATGTTTCAATCCTCACCCGGCGTGAAGGCCGGGTGCAACAAGTTCGGGCTCCCCATCTATGAGCGCCTAAGCCGTGTTTCAATCCTCACCCGGCGTGAAGGCCGGGTGCAACGGCTATGTTGGGCGCGGCTCACCCCTGGTGAGCCACTCCCTGGATTCAGTCTGCCTCGGCCTGGCGCCTCCTTCCTTCGCTCGTCGTTCGTCCGTATCACTCGTCGCCGGCCACCAACCCGGCCTGGTACTACTCGCGCTGCGCGAACCTCAGACGTGCAGCCCCGGCGCTTCCGGTCCGCGCATCAGGTGATGAGCGGGCCGCTCAGGTCGGGCGGCGGCCCGATGCCGAAGACCTGCGTGTACTGCTTGCGCGGCTCCCGGAGGCGGTAGATGCGCAGGCTGTCCTGCGAGGGTTCGATCTCCCGGAGCAGCCTGTACGTGAAGCGCTCGACCTGTGCCTCCGTCAGCACGCACTCGAACACGGACTTCTGCACGCGCTGGCCGTGGGCGACGCAGACGTTGGCGACGCGGCGGAGCCGCCGGCGCCCCTCCTTGCTGTCCGTCGCCACGTCGTACGCCTCGAGTAGTTCCATCTCGGCTCCTCAGCGGTGCAAGAACGGCAGATAGTGGGCGAGGTCGCCCCGCAGATGGCGCGCGAGCAGCCGCGCCTGGACGTGGGGCACCACGGCGAGTGGCACCTTCTGCTGCATGACGCGATGCTCGACGGCCTCCTGTTTCCGCTTTTGCCAGGCGGCCAGCACGGCTTTGCGCGTGTCGTCTGTGAGGTACACGGCGCCGCCGGGCAGCTCACGAAATCCATCGGCTGTCACCTGGCGCCGGTTGACGAGCGTCAGCGCGAGGCGGTCGGCCAGCACCGGGCGCAGCTCCTCCATCAGGTCAAGCGCGAGCGCGGGCCGGCCGGGCCGGAGCGCGTGCAGGTAGCCGACCTGCGGGTCGAGACCGACAGCTTCCAGTGCGGTCTCACATTCCGAACGCAGCAGCGCATAGAGGAAGGAAAGCAGGGCGTTGATGCGGTCGCGCGGGGGCCGGCGCGTGCGGCCGGAGGGTGCGAAGGCATGGCGCGACTCCCGCACCATGGCGCCGAACGCGCGGAAGTAGTTGCGCGCGGCGTCACCCTCGAGCCCGCGGATGGTGTTGAGGTCGCTTGCGGTGCGCAGGCTGACGATGCTCTCGGTCATGAACGCGGCGGCACGGGCGAGGACGGCCCGCTCGGCCGAGTCTGTGGCATCGCGCCCGGCACGCAACAGGATGTGGCGGCAGTTCTGCAGCTTGCCAGCGGCGAATTGCCGGGCGATGCGTACGGTCCACCCGGCGTCCGAGAGCGCCAGGTGCTGGGCGCGCCGCAGGAGCACGTTGCCGTTCGTGCGCCCCTGGATGCGCGCCCGGAAGGCACCCGTGCGGTCGAGGAGCACGAGGCTGCGGCCATCCTCAGCGCAGCGCTCGACCAGGGGCGGGCTGATCGCGATGGCGCCGAAGCAGACGATACCGGACAGGCGCAGGAGCGGCACGCGGAGGACGGTTGCGCCGTCCGTCTCGACGCGGACTGTGTCGTGGTCGAGCCGGAGCGCCGCCCCTGGCGTAGTCACGTAGAGCGTGTTGCCGACGTCAATCATGCGTCCGCCTCCGTTGGGCCGTCGCTGTCATCGGCGCGGTAGACCGCGCCCTGCAGGCCGCGCACGCGGTCCGGCTCGCCGACGATCTCGGGGAGGCACGAGATGCGCAGGGAGCACTCCCGGCAGCGGGCGTCATTCGGCGCCGGCGGGAGTTGCTGTGCCCGCAGGTATTGCCGGATGGCGGCAATGGCGCCGGCGACAGCGGCGCGCAGGTCTTCGGTGAGGTCGACTTCGTGCCGGCGGCGCGTGGTCCAGTAGAACACGGCGCCGCGCGGCACGGGTGTGTGGAGCATCTCCTCCAGGCAGAGGGCCTGGGCGCAGAGCTGCAGGTCCTCGGGGCGGAAGCGTCCGCCGCGCACGGGACGCCGCCGCCCGACCTTGTACTCGACGGGATACGGCCCGTCCCGCCGGAACTCCACGAGGTCGGCCTTGCCAATGAGCCCGAGCCGCTCCGACCAGATCGGCAGCGAGCGCTCGTAGCGGACGCCCGATACCAGCTCGCCGCCGGGGATATCGACGCGCTCGTGCGCGAGGGCGCCGCGGACGGTGAACACGTTCTCATCGAACGCCTGGTCGACGTGGATGAGCGCGCACTGCCGCGCGCAGTACGCATGGTGCTCGATCGCCGAGACCGGGATGAGGTCGTCGTCGGGCTCCCAGGAGGCGGCTTCCGTGACGTCCTGCACGCTCACCCCACGAGTCGTGTCAGCGTGACGCCCTGCGGGAGCGAGGCGTCGTCGACGGTGACGGTGTAGTCGGTGAACGCGCGGGGCGCCTCGACGCCTTCGTTGCGGCGGACGGAGACGCGGTCGAAGAGGGCGTGGGCGGGCGCGTTGCCGAGCTTGCTGTCGTGGGTGAAGACGTAGAGACCGCGCAGCGCCATCAGCCCGCGGGAGCTGGAGCGGTCGAGGTCCCACATGCCCTGCAACGCCTGCCAGAAGAGCTCGAGGTCCTCCGCCGTGACGCCGGTCTGCGCGGCGAAGTGCGGGTTGAAGAAGCCGTGGCCGACGTACAGCCCGTACGGCACCGTCGACTTGCGGCCCATCTCCGTGGTCTTGCCGGTCGCGCCCTTGTCGGGGTCGTCGGAGACGACGACCTTCGCGTCCTCGGGCTTGGTGATCGCCACGCGCGTGATCGAGTGGTCGACGGGCACGATCGGCTCCACGGAGCGCGAGAAGGTGAGCTGCAGCGGCCCACGGACCTGGCCGCAGTTGACGCCCGTGGTCATCACGGCACCGAACATGCGGACGTCGTAGAAGTTCTCGCACATCCAGGCGCGTGCGGCGTCGACGGTCTCCTTGTCCTGCTTCGCCCCGGTCGACTTCTTGCCGAGCGCGGTGTACGCGCGCTCGTGCTGCGTGTTGAGCGCGATGCCCTTCGCCTGCACGTAGATCTTGAAGCGGCCGTCGTCCCCCTTGAGGATGTCGATGTAGTCGCGGACCTTGCGCTTGAGTGCGACGTCCGTGACGAGGCCCTGCATGGTCTCGGGGTCGACGCGGGGGAGGTTGCCGGCGTCGGGGTCGCCGTTGGGGTTGCCGTCCTGCACGTCGAAGAGGAGGACGAAGTCGTGCCGCCGCGCGGGGTCGGTGTGGATGGTGGTGGTCGCTGTGGTCATGGTCGGTTACTCCTGTTCCTGTTCGCCCGCCTCGGGCTCCTCGATGTGATTGGTGTCGCCGTCCTCCGCCTTCGCCCAGCGCCTGGCGCGCTCGTGGTAGTAGCCGAGGGCGAAGAGTCCCTGCTGCTCCAGCGTGAGCGTGCGCGGGTAGGTGCGAAGGTCCGCCTGCACTTCCTCGAGCCGGCGCTGGATCGCCACCCAGGCGCCGCGCCGGTCCCGTTCGAGCCGGGCGAGATGCGGCTGGACGCCGCGCATCAGGCGGCCGAAGACGGACGCCGGCGCCGACGACGCCGTGCCGTAGAAGCGGTCGACGATGGTGGCGTTGATGCCGGGCAGCGCCGCCCGCTGGGCCTGTTCGAGCACCGCCAGCAGGCGGCCGCAGAGATACGCCGGGTCTTTGTTCGTCTCGTCCAGTTCCACCATGGTGTCCTCCTCGGGGTTGAAGTCGTGGCGCTGCGAGAGCAGCACCATCTTGATGAGGGCCGCGCGGGGGCGGGTGACCGACTGCTCGGCGCGGCACCGGCGCACGGCCTGGTACAGCAGGTCGTGCGGGAGCGGGGCGCCGGTCAGCGCCGTGCGGAGCAGCGCGCGGCTGACGTTGGCCGGTGCGGGGTTGTTGCGGTCGCCTGTGCGCACGGTGGCGTAGGCGAGCTGGCGCAGCGGCATCGGCGCGGCCACCTCCGGCCCGAGCCTGGTGACGTGGATGATGCGCTGCATCTGGAACCAGCGGGCGAGCTGACGCTTCGCCTCGCCGATGGTGGTGTCGATCCACTCGCGGACGACGCAGCGGCCGCCAGAGCCGGAGAGCGCCGCCGCGTAGAAGGGATCGGCGTCGAACTCGCGCACGGCCGTGCTGCCGGTGCCGGTGAAGACGGACTCGTAGAGCTGCTTCACCTGTTCGGGGTCGGCCTCGTTGAGCAGCGCGGCGAACGGCGTGTCGGACTGGCGCTCCTTCGTCCAGAAGACGTACGCGACGTTCTGCAGGCGGACGCAGGAGTCGGACGACGCAAGGAGCTCGTTGACCGCCTTCGTGAAGCGCTCGCCGCAGTCCGAGCAGGTGGGCGCGTTGAGTGAGGCTGTCAACCCGTACGACTCGAACGCCTCGGCATTGAAGCTGATGATCGACGTGCCGGACGTCTGCCCGCCAGGGACGCCTTTCACCTTGAGTTCGAGCCGTTCCAGCGCCGGACGCTGCGAGCCGCAGACGATGCACTGCATCGACGGCGCCGACCCGCGCGCGGGATCGTTCTCGGCGGCCCAGAACGCCTCTACCGAGGGCAGGTCGGTGGGGTTCACGCCATCGACGCGGAACGCGATGAGCGCTCCCGGATCGAACCCCTCACCGGGCTCGATCTGGGTGAGCGGCCCGCGTTCAAGGAAGTCCACAACCGCGCGCACGGCAGGCTCGCCGGTGGCTTCGGCACACCGCCGGACCAGATCGACGAACGCGGCATGGCACTGCGCGACGCGCCCCGGCTTGCCGTCATCCGGCACGTAGCCGAGCACGTAATCGGACTTGTCCGTCAGAAGGAACGGCTTGATGCCGACGGATCGCTGCAGCGACGGCGTGAGACGCCGTGTGCCTCGCTTCGTGCCACTGCTGGACGGATCGGCCGTGTCGATCAGCTCCCTCGACAGCGGACGACCCTCACGGTCGAGCTCGATGATGTACCGCACCGGGAGTTCGCTGTAGAGCCGCGGCGGCAGATCGAGTCGTTCTGAGTACTCACGGAGCTTTTCGAGCAACATCAGCCATCACCTCCGTCCTGCGGCGGGACGTGGAGCACGCCGGCCTCCAGGCGCGCGGCGAAGAACCGGGGCGTCCCGCGGCCGCCGCCGCCTGGCTCGTACTGGATGTCGCGCAGCATCAGCCCCAGGTCCTCCGTGAGTGCGATCGGCCGTGCGCCGGTGGGCGGGCCGAAGCCGGCCGAGAACTCGCGGCAGCCGAGATACGGCGTCGCGAAGCAGCGCCCGCCCTCGACGCGGCGGCGGAACTGGTCGCGGTACTTGGCGATGTCGTCGGTCGCGTGCGGGCGCAGCTCGATGCTGGCGGTGATGCGATAGGCGACGTCGCGCAGGGCCAGCGTGTGGCGCTGGGCGCGGTCGTCCTCGGCGACGAACGCGCCGCCTTTGCCGGCCCAGCCGCGCGCGGCACGCTCGCTCTGACGGCTGTTCACCTCATTCCGCAGGATCGAGAAGTAACGGATGGGCCGCAGCACCTCGATCCGCTCGACGCGCCAGTCGAACTCCGGCTTCCAGAAGATGGCCTCCAGCACGCCGCGGGCGGCGCTGGGCGTCATCACCGGGTAGGTGACGCGCTCCACCTTCATCTCCGGCCGCGTGAAGCAGGCGAAATCGCCCCAGACCTGCACCTGCAGGGGCCCGTCTCGTGTGTTCGCCGTCATGGATCCTCCTTTCATGCGTCGATAAGCAGCTCCTCGTCTGCTCCATCTGCGATCAGTCCGCGCACGCCGTCGTACAGCTCCGCGGGGCCGGTCCACTCCCACACGCCATCGATGATGGGCTGCAGGAAGCCGCGGCCGGCCGCGCGCCCGATGTCGCGCCGGCGCAGTCCCACCGTGTACGGCTGGAGCACGCGCAGCAGCAGCCGCGGCGAGCCGGCGCGCGCACGCAGCCGGGAGACGGCGTCATCCACACGGGCGCGCTCCGCCGTATCGCCGTAGGGCACCACGACGTCCTCGGTGTCGTCCTGGACCATGCGGAACCGCCGCGCGACCTTCGGATAGTCCATCTTCTCGCGCAGCTTCTGGATGCCCTCGGCGTCGCGTTCCACCGTGTCGTACCAGCGGCGGAACCACCGGCCCAGCGCGTACGGGTCGTCGAGGTCGACCGCGCGGCCGAGGTCGATGCCGCTGAGCTGCGTCGCCGTGCTATAGGCGCCGCGGGGCAGGCCGCCCTCGGCCGGGCGGAAGACGACCACGCGGCCTTTCTCGAGGCGCTGTTCACGGTTGCAGCGCCCCGCCGCCTGGATGATGCTGGCGAGCGGCCCCATCGCGCGGTAGACGGCGGGGAAGTCGAGGTCGACGCCGGCCTCGACGACCTGGGTGCTGACGAGGCGGCACGGCTCGCCCGCCTGCAGGCGCTCGCGCACCTCCGCCAGCCGCCGCTGGCGGTGCGCGCCGCAGAGGTTCGTCGAGAGGTGCAACACGCCGTCTTCGGTGCCTGCCGCCGCCAGGGCGTCGAGGACGTGCAGCGCGTCCTTCTTGGTGTTCAGCACCATCATCGCCTGGCGCTCGGCGGCGATGTGCTGTGCGGCCTCCTGCCATGACCACGGCTGCGGTTCGAAGTGGTAGTGCACGCGGCGCAGCTCGTTGAACGTGCGCGCCGGGTCCGGAGCGATCTCCTCGCCCTCGAGGCCGGCATGCGTGAAGTCAGGCTGCGTCGCCGTGGAGAGCAGCACCGTCGTGCCGAAGTGCTGGGTGAGCGCGCGCAGCAGGTCGAGGATCGGGTCGAGGTGCCGCGGCGGCAGCATCTGCACCTCGTCGAGGATGAGCACGCTGTTGGCGAGGTTGTGCAGCTTTCGCGACGTGCTGACGCGGTTGCCGAGGAGGCTCTCGAAGAGCTGCACCGTCGTCGTGACGACGATGGGCGCGTCCCAGTTCTCGGCGGCGAGGCGCTGCCACGCCTGTTCGGCGGTGGGACTGTCGTCGTCGCCCTCGCCGCGCTGGACGGCGGAGTGATGCTCGAGCACGGTGTCCGGTCCGAAGATCGAGCGATATACCGCGGCCGTCTGCTCGGTGATGCTCGTGTACGGGATGGCGACGATGACGCGGCGCTTCCCGTGCGCGGCCGCATGGCGCAATGCGAACGCCATCCCGGCGAGCGTCTTGCCGCCTCCGGTGGGGACGGTCATCCGGTACAACCCCGGCGGCCGCGCGCCCGCGGCTTCACATGCGTCGGCGATCTCGGTGCGAAGGCGCGTGAGCGCGTCGTCGCGGCCCTCCCCGATCCGGCGGCGGTACTCGCGCAAGTCCGCGAGCATCGCCGCCGGGCCGAACTGGACCGCGCGAGCCGTAGCACGCTCGGGGGCGAAGTGTGACTCCGTATCGAGGAAGTCCGCGTCGACGAGACAGGAGAAGAGCACGCGCACGAACAGCTCGCCATCCGTGCGGCTCTCGATCGACGACGGAAGCGGGACGTCGGCGACCGACGACAGTTCGGGCAGTGCCCGTCTCGCCCGTTCGAGCGATACGGGAACGCGCGCGGTCACGCCTTCCTCCCGGAGCCAGGCCTGCAGATCGGCAGGAGTCCGCAACCCGCCGTGGTGCGCCATGATCACGAGAGGCAGCAGCGGGTTCAGCCGCGCCGCGAACGTGGCGCCGGCGCCCTTGTGGTCGACGTGCGGCCCGCGCTGGCCCGGATGCGTCGCGCAGAACTCCAAGTAGCGCTGGAAGTCGGGGTGAAACTTGCCGAGGTCGTGGCAGAGGCCCGCCGCGTACGCGAGCGCACCCGCGCCGAACTGGTCGCCGAACTGCCGGGCCAGGTCGGCCACGGCGCGAAGGTGGTCTTCGAGCGGATGCCACCTGCCGGAGCCGGGCGGCGGCGTATGCGCGTAGGCTGCGTCCACGGTCATGGTGCATCTCTACGAGCGCGAGGCGACAACCGCCGTCGTCACACCGCGCACGAGCAACAGGAAGTGGCGATCCTATATCAGACAGATGTTCTAGTCAACGTGGATGGCGGAGCCGGGCTGACCTGCGGCACAACGGCGTCGCCTCGAGAACCGAAGGCGCGATCCGATGCTGTCTCGAATCGTCCCCGCCGGTGGATAGATCCTGTTGCGGTCTCCGGGTACTCGGTCCGTACGGGACTTTCGAAGACCGCGCTCGCCCACCTGGCGTGCGCCCGGCACCTGCCACCACGGCTCGCCTGGAACGCAGATGACCCGAACCGTTCGCCGACGTCCCCGCCCTCGTCTTGTCGACGGGCACGCGTGCCCTTGCAGGACATCTCAGGCCGGCGAGAGCATCCCGTGGCTGTGTGCTAGTCGAGGGCGCCGTCGAGGGCGGGGACGGATGTGAGGGCGCGGGCGGTCTCGACGAAGTCGGCGAGCGACGCGGACCGGGCGCGGAGGGCGAGGAGCTTCGGGCCGATCGGGTCGGTGGCGCCGGGGGAGTCGGCGTAGGCGCCGTGGAAGGCGAAGTAGGCCTGGTTGATCTTGCGGATGTAGTAGCCGTTCTCGGCGAGGAACGCGCGGCGCTGCTCCATGATGCGCTCGGCCTCCTCGACCTGGCCCGCCGCGAGCAGGGCATCGACTTCGATGCGCAGGCGGCGCATCTCGGCGTTGAAGTCGACGGGCGGCGGGGGCTGCTGGGCGGGCGCGGGGGCGCGGCGGACGACGTACTGCGGTTGCAGCGGGTAGGCGGCGACGATGGCGTCGCCGAGCTCGTCGCCGACGATGCCGGCGACGGTTTCATTCAGCGTGCGCAGGTCGGGGCTGTCGTTGTAGCTGCGTCCGAGGGGTGCGAAGAAGAGATAGTGGTGCATCCACTCGTGCGCGAGATTGCGCATGGCGCTCCGGTAGTCGCTGACGGGCGGCACGATGGCGGGATACATGGCGATGCCGCCGATCTGGACGACGAGGGCAGAGACATCGCCGGTGCGCTCGGCGCCGGCTTCGAGCTGTTCGCGGCGCTGGACCGGGATGTCGCCCTGGAGGAGGGTGCGGCGGCTGACGCGGATCTCCGAGCGCGGACTGACGATGAGGACCGAGGGCGGGTCGGCGAACTCAAAGCTGGGTGGCGGCCAGACGACGTCGGCGCCGTAGTGACGGGTGAGGCCGAGATCGTCGGCAACCGCTGCGACGCGAGCGGCGAGGATGTCCTCGACCTGGTTCTCGATCCGCTCACGCTCGTCGCGGAGCGCCGCCGACTCGGCGCGGGCGGCGGCGGCGGCGCCGGGGGAGGCGGTGGCGTCGGAGGCGATGCGCTCCTGTTCCGTGATGCGCGCGTTGAGCTCGAAGAAGCGGCCGACGAGCGCGTCCTCCTCAGCGCGCGAGAGGTCGTCGCGGAACGGCGCCGTGGCGGCGAGGGCGAAGCGCACCCAGGCGTGGCGGACGGTGAAGCCGAGCGTGTTGAAGTCGTCCTTGCCGTCGGGGAGCGGTGTGACGGCGGCCGCGGCGGCGCCGATGCCGAGGCTTGCGGCGACGAGCAGCGCGAGGACGGCGTGCGGTAGGAGTTTCGCCAGGGGTGGCATGCCGGGATCTCGCACGGTGCTGGCGGACAGGGCGATTCAGTGTCGCACGCTGGCGGCGGCGACCCAAACGCCGTCCGGTGGTGTATCAGCCTTCCGGGCCAAGGTGGCGGCCGCCGAGGACGTGCATGTGGAGGTGCGGGATCGTCATGCCGGCGTCCTCGCCGACATTGAAGGCGATGCGATAGCCGCTGCGGGCGATGCCCTCCGCTTCGGCGACGCGCGCGGCGACGGCGAACATGCGGGCGAGGTCGGCGGCGTCGTCGTCACCGGCGACGCGCGCGTCCGGGATGTGTCGCTTCGGGATGACGAGGATGTGCTTCGGGGCGCGCGGGTTGATGTCGCGGATGGCGAAGACGAGGTCGTCGTCGTGGAGCTTGTCGACGTCCATGAGGCCGGCGGCCATGCGGCAGAAGAGGCAGCTCTCGTCCATGCGGCTATTTTCGGAGACCGGCGAGCGCGGCGCCAACCGCGCGGCTGTCGCGCAGGGTCTGGCCGCAGACGGAGAGATAGTCGACGGGGACGCCGGACGCGAAGAGGTCACCGACGAGCGCGGCGAACTCGTCGCCCTGCGCGCCCTGGCAGCCGTTGTTCTCGATCTCGACGATGACCTTCGTGCGGCGGGCGTGGTGGCGGAGGATGTCGACCATCTGCGGCGCGAGGCGGGGCGTGTTGGACTGCAGGTAGAAGCTCCGGTCGACGGCGTCCTGCGCAAGCGTCTCGGCGATGCCGTTGCCGATGAAGTTCACGGTGAGGCTGAGGGGCGTATCCGGGAAGGCGGCGCGCCAGCGGTCGAGCCAGGCGCGCGTGGTACCGATCTGGACGGCGGGCGACCAGCCAGGCGGGTTGTCGGCGGGCTGGAGGCCCCAGATCATCTCGCCGTATCCGCCCATCGCGGCGTTGGTCTGCACCATCTCGAGCGCGGGGTGCGCGTTGTAGCGCCGGCCGAGCGCGGCGACGAAGCGCGCGAACTTCTCCGTGAAGACGGGGTCGGTGGGGATGGGCTGGCGTGTACCGGAGCCTTCGGCCCAGACGTACGACTGGGCGCCGGCATCGAAGACCCACTGCGGCGTCGCGACATGGAAGTCGGACGCGTTGGTGTAGATGCGGAGGACGACGCGCTTGCCGTTGGCGTAGGCGGTGTCGAGCACGCGGTCGAGTGGCCGCCAGTCGTACTGTCCCTCGCGAGGTTCGAGCTCGGCCCAGGTGAAGAGCGGGTTGACGCCGAGGGCGTCCTCGCTCTCGATGCCGGCGCCACGGTCGCGGGCGCCGAACTCGACGAGGCCGCCGCCCTGCGGGCCGGGCGCGGGGCAGCGCGCGCCGACGAGCAGGCCGACGAGGGCGGCCGAAACGATCGCAGCGACGAAGAAGGAGATGCGCAGGCCCGTCCTGCGGGCGACCTCGCGGGTCATGGAAGCATCCGTCACGGGCCCAGTGTACGCGCCGGGAGCGCCGGCGGTTGTGATTAGCCGGTTACGACGGCGTCGGCCTCGATCTCGATGAGCATCGCGGGGTCGATGAGGGCGCTGACTTCGATCATCGATGTTGCCGGGCGGATGTCGCCGAAGAACTCGCCGTGGGCGCGGCCGTACTCCTCCCAGCGGCTGATGTCGGTGACGAACATGCGCGTGCGGACGACGTCGCGCAGGGTGGCCCCTGCCCGTCCGAGCGCGGCGGCGA
>DATMAH010000098.1:0-8334 GCA_035583735.1 Dehalococcoidia bacterium | reverse complement strand
TGGCGGGTGCTGGACTTCGTGAAGCGATACCCGAAGAGCCTGCGCTAAGATCGTCCGGTTGGGTACGCAAGGAGGTGACGTCGTGGCGCTCGCTCGTGCGCAGTGGATGGTCTTGATCGTGTCGGCGGCCGTTGTGACGCTCGCGGCGGCGGCGTGCGGCGATGACGACGGCAACGGCGACGGCACGCCGGCGGCGAGCGCGACCGCCGCTGCGCCGACGACGGCGGCGTCCCCCTCACCGGCCGCTTCACCGACGCCGGCGGCATCGGCAACGCCGGACGCCAGCGCCTTCCGCCTCACCAGCGAGATGTTCGGCGACGGCGAGACGCTACCGGTCGACTTCACGTGCAACGGCGCGAACGTATCGCCCCCGCTTGCGTGGGAGAATGTGCCCGACGGCACGCAGTCGTTCGCGCTGATCATGGACGACCCGGACGCGCCCGGCGGCGACTTCGTGCACTGGGTGCTCTACGACATCCCTGCCGATCTCCGCGCACTCCCGGAGGCCGTGCCCGCCGGCGAGACGGTGCCCGGCATCGGCACGCAGGGCGTGAATGGCGCGAACCAGCCAGGCTTCATCGGCGCCTGCCCCCCCTCCGGCGAGCACCGTTACCAGTACAAGCTGTACGCGCTCGACGCCCTGCTGGGGCTGCCCCCGCGCACCACGAAGGCCGGCCTCCTCGCCGCCATGGAGGGCCACATCCTCGCCCAGGCGCAGCTCACCGGCCTCTACGCCAGCGACGGCGGCTGACCCCTGGCAACGGCCAGACGGCCGGCATATCAGGGACGTTGCGACCGGCCGAAGTTGTTGACGGGACTCTCGCCCGATGCGCGGCACGGGCGTACCATGGACGCAGGTGGTAGCGCCGGAAGGAGTACGCGTTGCGGGACCTCGTCTTCCTCATCGACCTGGATAACACCATCCTCGACAACGACGGCGTGAAGAAGGACATGGAAGCCAGCCTGGCCGAGAAGCTCGGCCCTGAGATGTCCGCCCGCTTCTGGGAGCTGTACGAGATCGTCCGCAAGGACCTGGACGTCGTCGACTTCATCGAGACGTTCCGCAGGCTGGGCGAGGAGTTCCCGGACCAGGCCGCAACGGTCGAGGCGGCGTGCGACATGCTGATGGAGTGGGACTTCTGCCCGCGCCTCTATCCCAGGGCCATCGAGACGGTGCTGCACCTCAAGAGCATCGGGCTGCCCGTCATCGTCTCCGATGGCGACCCGGTCTTTCAGCCCTCGAAGATCCACCAGTGCGGCGTGACGCAGGCGGTCGATGGCCGCGTGCTGATCTTCGTGCACAAGGAGAAGCATCTCGCCGCCGTGCGTACGATGTTCAAGGCCGGGCACTACGTCCTCATCGACGATAAGCCCGGCATTCTCATGCGCTCCAAGGCGGCGCTGGGCGACAGGCTGACCACCGTCCACGTGCTGCAGGGCAAGTACGCGCTCGACCCGAAGCACGCTGTCGAGTACACCCCCGACATCGTCGTGAAGCACTTCAGCGACCTGCTGAGGTGCGGCCCGGCGGACTTCGGGCTGAAGAAGTAGGATGATGGCCGGTGGTCCGCCGGCTTCTCCCAGGCGCACACCTGAGCACACGCAGGAGGACGCACATGACGACGCAGGAGATGACCAAGCTGTACGTGCCGGCCGATGTGCCGGCGTCGAAGCAGTCGACGTACGAGGAGAACTGGCGCACGATGACCAAGGGCACCGGGCGCCTCATGCTCTTCGCCGGCGACCAGAAGGTGGAGCACCTCAACGACGACTTCTACGGCACGCTGAGCGACGGCACCCCCATCGCCGCCGACGACGCCGACCCGGAGCACCTGTTCAGGATCGCCCGCGACGGCGTCATCGGCTGCTTCGCGACGCAGTTCGGCCTCATCGCCCGCTACGCGCGCGAGTACGGCACCGTGCCGTACCTGGTGAAGCTCAACTCGAAGTCCCACCTGATCAAGACGTCCCAGCGCGACCCGCGCAGCCTGGCCTGGTGCAGCGTGGACGACGCCGTGAGCCTGCGCGAGAACGGCGTCAACGTCGTCGGCGTCGGCTTCACCGTGTACCTGGGCAGCGAGTTCGAGGCGGAGCAGATGCGCGAGGCCGCGCAGGCGTGCCTGCAGGCGCACCGCCACGGCATGCTCGCCGTCGTCTGGGTGTACCCGCGCGGCGCCGCCGTGCCGAAGGAGTTCGACCCGCACCTCATCGCCGGCGCCACCGGCCTCGCGGCGACGCTGGGCGCCGACTTCGTGAAGGTGAACTACCCCAAGCCGGAGGACGGCACGCCGCCGGCCGAGGCGTTCAAGGAGGCCGTCGCCGCCGCCGGCCGCACGCGCGTCATCACCGCCGGCGGCTCGACGACGAACGAGCGCAAGTTCCTGACGACGCTGCACGACCAGATCTTCATCTCCGGCGCGTACGGCAGCGCCACCGGCCGCAACATCCACCAGAAGCCGCTGCCGGACGCCATCCGCATGACGCAGGCGATCTCCGCCATCACCTACGGCGGCTACGACGTCGACCGCGCCATGGCGGTGTACGAGGGGAAGGAAGACTTCCGCGCGTAACGCCCGACCCTGCGGACGCAGACCCAGGTGGCCGTCGCGTGCATGCGGCGGCCATGTGTCATGCCGGGCCGCGCGGGCATGTGCCTGTCATCGGGCACACGTGACACGTCTCGATGGAGAGCGCACGGTCACCCGGCTTTCACTTTAAGCGCGCTGGCTACAGCGCCGGCTGAACTGCGCAGCAGTGATGCCAAGATCGCTCGCGTTGACATGCCCGTCGGCGTTCACATCCACGGATATCCACTCATCATCGGCGACGGCCGTGCCGAACCTGTATGCAATGTGACCAAGGTCAGCGGAGTTCACCACCCCATTTCCATCGACATCTGCACACGTACGCTCCAACGGCGCGTAGCCGGTCGCCCGCAGGGCGTCCGCGATCACGCGGTGGCCCGACACGGATGGGTGGATCACGTCACTCAAGAGATAGCCCTTGGCATATGGATCCTCGTCGCCACTCGCGCCGTTGTATGCCAGGTGGACCATGGCCACCTCGTATCCATAATGCGCCGCGCGCGCGTGGATGTGCTCGTTCATCCGGGCGAGATATGGACTCAGCACCTGAAATGCGTTGCCGTACTCGGGCAGCTGATCGAGGCCCGCCGTCGAGTAATAGATGTCGGTGACCCGCAGCGCGCTCTCTGACGAGCGGATGCGCGCGGTGATGACATGCATGATCGCATCCCAGTTTGTCGCGAACGTGTCCACCAACGCGTCGAAGCAGGCCGTGCCGGCATCGCCCCCGCAGCTGCCTTCGAGATACGCGCTTCGCATACCGAAGAAGTCGTTATAGCCAATGTTCACGACAACGAGATCAGCCGTAGCGAGCGGTTCCCAAAACGCGGGATCGGACTCGAGCGCTGATCGGAGGTCACCGGACCGCCAGCCCGGCGCCGCCCGCATCGTGACGTCTGGTGTGACTTGCAGGTCGCGGCGGATGTGGCTCCCCCACTCGTCAAGGTAGTCGCCTAGATAGGTGACGGAGTCGCCATACGCGACGACTTCGACCGGCGTCGCTGCCGCGGCATCAGGCGGGGCGTACCTAAGCAGGGCCGCGATCACAAGCGTCAGCGTGAGGATGAGCCGGACTTGCATGGGTCAGCACGGGAGTGCGCGCGTAGCGAATGGCTCAATCTTCCTCGTGACTGAGCCAGTTGGTCAACGACGGAAGGTATACCCCTTGTATCCCTCAGTGGTCATTTGGGTATACATCTTGTATCCTGCGCCGCATGACGTGGTTCGAACGCCTCGCGCTCGCCCGGCGGCGCCTCGGCATGACACAGGCGGAGCTGGCTGACCGCGCGCACGTCTCCCTCCCCACGGTGAAGGCGTACGAGACCGGGCGCCGCCGCCCCTCGCATCCGTACCTCATCGCCGTCCTCGACGCCCTGCACGTCGACCGCCACGACCGCAACCAGATCCTCACCCTCGCCGGTTACGCCTCCGATGCCTTCGACCTCGGCCCGTGGAGGCTCCCCGGCTTCATGCTCGCGCCCGGGGAGGCCATCGCCGAGGTCGACGCGCTGCCCTGGCCCGCGTTCCTCGCGAACGAGACGATGACCGTCCTCCACGCGAACACGATCGCCCAGCGCCTCTGGGGCGTCGACCTCGACAGCGAGTTCCAGGACCCCATCGACCGCAACCTGCTGAGCGTGGCCAGCAACCCCCGCTTCGCCCGCCGCTGCCTGAACTATCGCGACGTCGTGCCGGTGTTCGTCTCCATCTGGAAGGGACACCACCGCGGCGCCGAAGCGCTGGAGAGCCCGAACCCGCTGTTCGGCGCGATCCTCCAGCGCTTCCTCGCGGGCGAACCCGAGTTCGTCACGCCGTTCGTCGAGGCATGGCAAAACGTCGAACCACGCACGCCGAAGATCCGCTGGCGCTACCCCGTCGTCTGGGACGCAGGGGACGGCTCTGTGATCCGCTTTGAGTGCGTCGTCAACCCCGCGTCCGAGCCGGATGGTCTCGCATTCAACGACTGGATACCCGTCGACGCCGCATCCGCCGCCGTATGCGAGCGCCTGCGCGCGGGGGCATAGCCTGCCTCGACGCGGGGTACGCCGGACTGGAATGCGCAGGCGGCCGCTGCCGCGGCAAGGACGATACGCTGACCGCGGACCATCGGCTCCGCGAGCCTATCGAACAGCGCCCGGACGACGTCTCGCGCGACAACGCCCTGTACGAACTCTGCTTCCGCTCGGACGTAACTGCGGGGATTGGAAGCAAGCAGGGCCGGGGCGAGGTCGTCAGTCAGTCCGAAGCGCAGAGGCGGCTGTAGCGTTCGCTGACACCCAGTGGACGCTGGAGGCACTCGACGACCGTGAAGGCCCGCGCTTGGTGCCGTCTCTCGCCACTCCCCGGCGGCAGCAGAGTCGTTGGCGGCACGAGTGTTCGCGCTCACTGCCTCACTCTCGTCATATCGGCGGACGGGCCGCATGGTGCAGGAGTCCGGACAGGGCCGCCCCTGCGCGAGCTGCTCATCGACAGCTATCGCGCGTCTGGCAGCCCGGGTGGAGGGCTGCAGCCCAACGAGCGGGCAACGCGGGTCGTTGGCAAGCGCCTCATCTCGACGATCAGCCGCTCGCCGTTCAATCCGTGTTAGCGGTGCCGGCCACCGGCACGTCACGCTGCCGCGTGATCTGGCCCCCTTCGGCGCCTGCTGCGAGCGCCTCCGGAGGCGGCGGCAGGTCGACCTCACCCTCGGCGACAGGGCTGACGTAGACGTACTCGCGCAGCCGCACCTCGCGCAGGAACCACGCCAGCACGAAGGTCATCGCCGCAAGCGGGACGGCCACGAGGAAGACGACATGGAGCGAGTCGGCGAACGCCTGGATGACGCCTGACCGCGCGACTTCGGGCAGAGCTTCGATAGCCTCACGGCTCCTCCCAAGCTCGTTGCCAGAGGGAGAGCCGAGCGACGCCAGTACGTCCGGCGGCACGTTCCTGGGGACGTAATAGTCGAGGCGGTTGTTCATGATGCTCCCGAAAATCGCCACCCCGAACGCACCACCCATGGAGCGGAAGAACGTGACACCCGACGTCGCCGCGCCCATATCCGCATGCGGGACGACGTTCTGCACAGCGAGGATCAGCGTCTGCATCATCATGCCCAGCCCGGCGCCAAGCACGAACATGAACAGCCCGGTCTGGAAGCGTGGCGTGTCCACATCGATCTGCGCGAGCAGCAGCAGTCCCACTGTCGTCACCGCGGCGCCGGCGATCGGGAACATCCGGTACTTCCCGGTGTGACTGATGATTCGCCCCGAGCTGATCGACGTGAGCATCAAGCCGCCGACCATCGGGATCATCAAGAGGCCGGACTTCGTGGCTGACGCCCCGGTGACAACCTGGAAATAGAGCGGCAGGAAGACCGTCGCGCCGAACATCGCCAGGCCAACCAGCGCGCTGATGCTGGAACCAACCGAGAAGACAGACTCGTTGAACAACCGCAACGGGAGGATTGGCTCTTCCGCGCGCCGCTCCTGCAAGAGGAACGCCACCATCAGCACCGTGCCAACGACGGCGAGGGTGCGAATCGTGGACGATGTCCACGCGTACTCGTTGCCACCCCAGACCGCCACCAGCAGCAGCGCGCTCACGCCGGATACGAGGAGGCCGGCGCCGAGATAGTCCACCTTGTGGTCCCGCCGGACGAAGGGGAGGTTCAGCACGGCCGACGTGACGATGAGGGCCAGCAGTCCGAGCGGGAGGTTGATGTAGAAGATCCAGCGCCATGAAAGACTATCGGTGAAGAAGCCCCCCAGCAGTGGGCCGGCCACGCTTGAGGTAGCGAAGACGGCGCCGGTGTAGCCCTGGTACCGGCCCCGCTCCCGCGGCGCCACGATGTCGGCGATGATGACCATCGAGAGGGCCATCAGACCCCCGCCGCCGATCCCCTGGACGCCGCGCGCCAGGATCAGCGTGAGCATGTTCTGCGCCGCCCCGGCGACCACGGAACCGATCAGGAAGAGGACAATCGCGACCTGGAAGACACGCTTTCGCCCGTAGAGGTCGCTGATCTTGCCGTAGAGCGGCACGGAAGCGGTGGACGTGAGCAGGTAGGCCGTTACCACCCAGGACAAATGGTTGAGGCCACCAAGGTCCCCGGTGATGGTCGGCAGGGCCGTGGCCACGATCGTCTGGTCGAGCGCCGCGAGCAGCATGCCGAGCATGAGCCCGCTGAACACGATCAGGACTTGCCGGTGGCTGAGTTGCGTCGGCGCTGCTGGCTGTTCCGCCATCATGCGAGCGGCACCCGTGCTCGCGCCCTTCCGCTGTTCGCCGCCAGGTAGTCCGCGAAGTCGTGCGCGAACCGGTCCAGCAGTTGGGCCAGCTGCTCGCGGTCGTGCGCCGGCCACGCCGCGAGCACGTCGCTCAGCAACTGCTCGGCGGCCTCGACGGTGCGCGCCACGGCTTGTTCGCCCGCGGGAGTGACGGAGACGACGACAACACGCAGGTCGTCGCCAGGGTGCCGGCAGATCAAGCCCGCGGATTCAAGGGTTTGGAGCGAGCGGCTCATCGTGCTGACGTCCACCCCGGCGAGTGACGCAAGTTCTGAAATGCGCATGTCGCCGTGTTCCGCCAACTGGGCGAGCGCGAGCCGCGCGGTGCGCGGGATGGAGAATCCGGAGGCTTCGGCCAGCCGCCCCTGGATGTCCGGCAGGAGCCACTGCCGGGACAGCGCCTGCCACGCGGACCTCACTGAAGCGATGGGGTCTGTCGGTGCCATGGGCACACTGTACGTTAATTGCTTGCGGCATGCAAGTAACGGCCACGGCACTGCCCTGCGGCACGGCCGGACCCTGCACCCGCGCTCCGGAGAGGGTCAGCGGCGCGTCGTAATTCCCTTCTCCCGCAGCAACGCCACGAACGCCCCCTCGTCCAGCAGCTCCACGCCCAGCTTCTCCGCCTTCGCCAGCTTCGAGCCGGGATCCGCCCCCACCACCAGGTAGTCCGTCTTCTTCGTCACGCTGCTCGCGGCGACGCCGCCGTGCTGCCTGATCAGCGACTCTGCCTCGTCCCGTGAGAAGCGCTCCAGCCGTCCCGTCACCACGAACGTCAGGCCGCTCAGCGGCCCGTCGCGCGCGCCTCCCGATTCCTCCTTCAGGTTGACGCCTGCGGCGCGCAGCTTCTCGACCAGGCGGCGGTTCTCCTCGTCGGAGAAGAACTCCACGACGCTCTCACCGATGACGCGGCCGACGCCGGGGATCCGCTCGATGTCGTCCACCGTCGCCTCCATGATGGCGTCGATGTCGCCGAAGTGCTGTGCCAGCAGCGTCGCCACCTCGCTGCCCACGTGGCGGATGCCCAGCGCGAACAGCACGCGCGAGAGCGGGCGCTGCTTGCTGCGCTCGATCGCGGCGAGCATGTTGTCGACGGTCTTTTCGCCCAGGCGTTCCACCTTCAGCAGGTCCGCACGGCGCTCGTGCAGCCGGTAGAGGTCGCCGCCGTCCTGCACGAAGCCACGGTCCATCAGCAGGTAGGCCATCTGCTCGCCGATGCCGTCGATGTCCATCGCGCCGCGGGAGGCGAAGTGCTCGAGGAGGCGGAAGCGCTGCGCCGGGCACTGCCGGTTCGGGCAGTAGTACGCGGCCTCGCCCGGCTTGCGGGCGACGGGCGTCTTGCACACGGGACACGTCGCCGGCATCGAGAACCTGCGGGCGCCGGGCTTGCGCTTGCCCAGCACCGGCCCGACGACCTGCGGGATGACGTCGCCCGCGCGCTGCACGATCACCGTATCGCCCACGCGGATGTCCTTGCGGCG
>DATMAH010000097.1:0-14508 GCA_035583735.1 Dehalococcoidia bacterium | reverse complement strand
CCGCCTCGAGGCGGGGCCGGTTACTCCGCCGGTTCCGTGGCGGCTTCGGACTCTGTTTCGGTCGACTCGGCCGCCGCGCTGTCGTCGCCCGCGGCCGCCTCCGCAGCCTCGGCGTCGGCCGTGCCCGCCGGAGGAGCCTCGGACTCAGCCGCAGCGCCCTCAGTGCGGGCGCGGATGTCGGCGGCCGTTGTGCCGTCCTCGCCGACAACGCTCACGTTGACGGTCGCGAAGACGTTGCGCGTCAGACGCACGCGGATCTCGTAATCGCCAAGCTCTTTGATCGGCTCTTGCAGCACGACGTTCTGGCGCTCGAACTCGGCGCCGATGTGTTCGCCCACGCGCTGGGCGATATCCGCCGTTCCGACGGAGCCGAACAACTTGCCCGTTGAGCCGGCCCTGGCCGTGATGGTGAAGGCGGCGCCGTTCAGGCGGTCGGCGACCGCCTGGGCCTCACGGTCTCGCTGCTCCTGCAGCCGCGCCTCCCGTGCCGCCCGCTGCTCGGCAGACTTCACGATGGCGGGCGTGGCCGGCATCGCCAGCTTCCGGGGCAGCAGGTAGTTGCGCGCGAAGCCGGGCTTCACCGTCTTAATCTCGCCTATCCGGGCGGTCCCGGGGACGTCCTCGAGGAATACGACCTTCACGGCAGTCTCCTGACACAGAGACGCCGCCCGAACCTGTCCGCGACGATGGTGGCTGGGGAGCGCGGGCAAGTCAGGGCGTCGTCAGGGATGCATACTACGCCGACGTTGACGCGCGACAAGATATAAGACGTCACGCCGCGCGCCAAATCTAGCCACCCCGGTTTGCTTGCCGCTTCGGCTGGTGGGAACCACATACCGAACGTTAGTTTCGCACACATGTGCGGGCGAGGCAAGCACGGCTGCGCCTGCCCAGGCCGCGTCCCGCCGGGTCCCTCCCTCCGCCGTGCGCCGCGCACGGGCCGCTCCGGCATACGTAACAGGTCTCGTGCGGCGCGGGACGACTGGCGCCATGCGGCCAGGCTGGCGCTCGTCGGCCCGCGTATCGCGGCTGGCGCTCGCGCGGGACGGCTGCCGTTCCGGTTCTCGCAAGCCGTGGCGCACGTCGATCGCGTCTCGCATTCCCCGTACGCCGGGCGATGGCGCATGTCGCCTAGCCCGCGCAACCGGCGCCCGTTATGATCCTTTCCCCACACCACACGACGACGATCGGGGCCGGATCTCACGAGCGCGCTGCACGCAGGGAGTCGCACCGGGTATGAAGGACTACACGACAGAGCAGATCCGCAACGCCGTACTCATCGGTCACAGCAGCACGGGAAAGACGGCGCTCTCCGAGGCGGCGCTCTTCGTGTCCGGCGGCACGACGCGCCTCGGGAAGGTCGAAGACGGCACGACCGTCTCCGACTTCGACCCCGACGAGCAGAAGCGTAAGATCAGCATCAGCCTCGCCATCGTCCCCTGCGAGTGGGCCGGCCACAAGATCAACATCATCGACACCCCGGGCTATCCGGACTTCGTCGGCGAAGTGATCAGCGGCATCCGGGCCGCCGACTTCGGCGTCGTCGTCGTCGATGCTGTGTCCGGCGTGCAGGTGGGGACGGAGCTGGTGTGGCAACACGCGGAGGCGGCGAACCTGCCGCGCCTCGTGTTCGTGAACCGCATGGACCGCGAGAACGCCAACTTCGACCAGGCCGTCCAGCAGCTCCAGTCGATGTTCGGCAAGAAGGTTGCGCCGCTCTGCATCCCCATCGGGTCGCAGGAGAGCTTTAGCGGCGTTGTGAACGTGGTCGAGGGGAAGGCATACACCGGCGATAAGGCGACGCCGGCGGACGTGCCCGGCGACCTGTCGGACGCCGTCGCGGCGGCGCGCGAGCAGCTCATCGAGGCCGTCGCCGAGGCCGACGACGACCTCTTGAACAAGTACCTCGAGGGCGAGGAGCTGTCGTCCGGGGAGATCACGGCGGCGCTCAAGAAGGGCATCGCGGCGGGCATCGTCATCCCCGTCTTCGCCGGCTCCGCCACAAAGCTCATCGGCGTGCCAACGCTGCTCGATGCCATGCTCGCCGACTGCCCTTCGCCAGCGGACCTGCCGCCCGCGAAGGCAGGCGAGAAGGAGCTGCCGGCGAACGCCTCGGGCCCCCTCGCGGCGTTCGTGTTCAAGACCACGGCCGACCCGTTCGTGGGCCGGCTGACGTACCTGCGTGTCGTCTCGGGCACCCTGAAGGGCGACTCTCACGCCTGGAACGCGAACCGCAATATCGACGAGCGCCTGGGGCAGCTCTCGGTAGTGCGCGGGAAGACGCAGGAGCATGTACCGCAACTGGTGGCCGGCGACATCGGCGCCGTCGCCAAGCTGTCCCAGACCGTCACGGGAGACACGCTCTGCACGAAGGACCAGCCGGTCACGCTGCCGCCCCTGCGGTTTCCCAGCCCGCCCTTCAACGTCGCCGTCACGCCGAAGGGCAAGGAGGCCGTCGACAAGCTCGGCCCGGCGCTCCAGCGCATCGCCGAAGAGGACCCGACGCTCGTCGTGCACCGCGACGAGACGACCGGCGAGACGATCCTGTCCGGAATGGGCGACACGCACGTCGAGGTGGCCGCCGAGCGCATCAAGCGCAAATTCGGCGTCGAGGTAGAGCTGCACGCCCCGCGCGTGCCGTACCGCGAGACCATCACCACGAAGGTGGACTCCGAGTACATCCACAAGAAGCAGACCGGCGGTCACGGCCAGTACGCGCGGGTCAACATCACCGTCGAGCCTAACCGCGGCGGCGGGTTCGAGTTCGTCGACAAGGTGGTGGGCGGCGCCGTCCCCCGCAACTACATTCCGGCGGTCGAGAAGGGCGTGCAGGAGGCGATGTCCGAGGGCGCGCTGGCGCACTTCCCAATGGTCGATATCCGCGTGACGCTGTTCGACGGCAAGGACCACCCGGTGGACTCATCGGAGATGGCGTTCAAGCTCGCGGCGTCGCAGGCGCTCAAGCAGGGCGCACTGAAGGCGAACCCGGTGCTGCTGGAGCCCATCTACCGGCTCAAAGTGCGGGTACCGGAATCCTTCACGGGCGACGTCATGAGCGACCTGAACACGAAGCGGGCCAGGGTGCATGGCATGTCGCCCGAAGATGGCGGCTTCACCGTCATCGATGCGGAGGCGCCGCTCGCCGAGGTGCTGCGCTACGCGACGGACCTTCGCTCGATCACACAGGGCCGTGGCACATTCGAGATGACGTTCGACCACTACGAGGAAGTGCCCGCCCACCTGGCGCAGAAGGTCATCGCCGAGTCCACGAAGGGCGCGTAGCTAGGTCCGTTCCCTCGCCCGCAGTTCCGGGGCGTCGCGCTCGCGTTTCGCCACGTCGTCGCGATACTCGCCGCGGTACTCCTCCGGCAGCAGGGCCGCGATGTGGCGCATGATGTCGTCCGTCGCGTCCTTTGCCTGCTGCGTCGTTATGCGCTCGGCCTTCGGCGGGTAAAAGGGCTCGCCGAAGACGATCTTGATGTGCTTCACCATCAGTGGCCGGACGAACACCCATGGCCACGGCACGTGCTCGGTGCCGGTGACGGCGATCGGGATGATCGGCGCCCCCGTGCGATAGGCGATAAGCGCCGTGCCCGGGAAGCCACGATGGAGCTGCCGGTCCTTGCTGCGGGTGCCTTCGGGGAACATCAGCAGCAGGTTGCCATCCTTGATGACGTTTTGCGCCTCGCGCAGCGCCGCCAGGTCCGCGCCGCGCCGGTCAACGGGAAACGCGCCGAAGAGCCGGAACAGCAGGTTCAGGCCCGGCCAGCGAAACATCTCCTGCTTGGCCATGGTGACGACGCGTCGCGGGGCCACGCCCGGGATGACGCACGGGTCGGCGTTGTTCAGGTGGTTCGAGACGAGGATCGCGCCGCCGGATGCGGGGATGTTCTCACGGCCCTCGACGCTCCAGCTCCGCACGTAGACGCGCATGCACAGCCGGATGAACCAGACAATTGGCCAGTAGCTGAGCGGCGAGATGCGCCACGTCAGTCGCGCGCCAGCTTCACGATCCGCCGTACGACCTCCTCCAGGCTCAGTTCGTCCGTATTGATGATCACAGCATCGCCGGCCGCGGTCAACGGCGAGGCCTCGCGCCGGCTGTCGATATCATCGCGGCGCTCGATCGACCGCCGCAGCTCTTCGATGTCCGCCGCGGCGCCGCGCTCCTGCTCGGCGCGGCGCTTCGCGCGCACGGCCGCGCTCGCATCCAGGTAGACCTTCAGCCGCGCCTGCGGCAGCACGACGGTGCCGATGTCGCGCCCCGCCATCACGACGTTGCCTTCCGCCGCCAGCGCGCGCTGGATGCGCACCAGGCTCTCCCGCACGGCCGGCACGCGCGACACGATCGAGACGTTGCGCTCGACCGCCGGCTCCCGCAGGTGCGGCGTCGCGTCGTGGCCGTTGACGAACACGGCGGTCTCGCCTTCGCCGAACCGGACGTCGATCCGCAGCCCCTTCACCGTGCGCGCCAGCTCGGCGGCATCGTTCACGTCGACGCCGTGCTGCAGCGCGTACCACGTGACCGCCCGGTACATGGCGCCCGTGTCGAAGAACCGGTATCCGAGCTCCCGCGCAACGCGCTCGCCGACGGCTGACTTGCCCGCCGCCGCCGGCCCATCGATCGCGATGCTGGACTCGATGCTCATCCGCACGGAGTCTACACGGCGTCCGCGTCGAGCCCGACGGCGCGGCGCAGCGCCGCCACCTCGCGCGGCTTCAGCTCGCGCACGGTGCCTCGCCGCATGCCGCCCAGCCGCACATCCCCCACCCGCACGCGCACCAGGCGGCGCACGGGGTGCCCGACGGCGTCGCACATGAGGCGGACTTGCCGCTTGCGCCCCTCGTGGATGACGATGCGCAGCCACGCGCGCCCATCCTCCTGCCGGTACCCCGGCGGCGCGTCAGGCATGATGTCCGCCTCCGCCGGTACCGTCATGCGCCCGTCGATCTCCACGCCGCGGCGGAGCTGAGCGAGCGCGCGTGCGGGCGGGCGGCCGTCGACCAGCGCCGCGTACTCCTTGTCGATGCGGTAGCGCGGGTGCGCCAGCCGGTGCGCCAGCTCACCATCGTTGGTGAAGAGCAGCAGTCCCTCCGTGTCGCGGTCCAGGCGGCCGACGGGGAGCACGTGCGGTGGCAGCCCGTCGGGCAGCAGGTCCATCACCGTCCGGCGCTTCTGCGGGTCAACCGCCGTGGTGACGACGCCGGCGGGTTTGTGCATCGCCAGGTAGACCCGCGGCGTCTCCTGCTCGATGCGCTTGCCGTCGACCTCGATGAGGTCGCTCGCGGCATCAGCCTTCGTGCCGGCTTCGGTGACGACGCGGCCGTTCACGCGCACGCGTCCGGCGGCGATTAGCGCCTCGGCGGAGCGGCGGGAGCCGTAGCCGGCGCGCGCGAGGATCTTCTGCAGCCGCTCGCTCACCAGCTCTGCCTGCGCACGCGCGCCGCGATCTCGGGGCCGAAGCGCCACGCGAGCGCGGCCAGCGTGGCCGTGCCCGAGACGCCGATCGCCAGCGGTATCACCCACGAGTACGATTCGCCGGCCGCGGGCAACACCCGGACGGCCGGGCCATCACCGCCGGCGGTCACCTCTGCGCCCGGAGCGCCGTATGGCTCGCCGGGGGACGGCCGCTCGTTGTCGAGGAAGTCCGCCGCCCGGTCCGTGTCGACGCCCGCCGTGCGGCGCTCCAGCGAATGGCCTTCGGGCGCATCCTCGATGGGCGGTGAGAGGGCGGCGCCGTCGTCGCCCCATGAGACCGCGTCGGCGAACCGGCCGCCGGGGTCGATCAACGCGACGAGGTCGCCGTCGTTGCCGAGCTGGTTGCCGATGTTGCTCTCGAGGACGATGACGTCGCCATCGAACTGCGGGTAGTTCGCCAGGAACGCATCTCGCGCCGCGACGACGACGAAACCGCCGGGTTCGAGCACGAACGCCGGAAGCCTGTCCGACGAACGGTTGTCGGCGACCGTCCAGCCGCCCAGGTCGACGGGTGCGTCGCCGGCGTTGTACAGCTCGATCCACTCGTTGTCGGCGTCATCGCCATCCTGCGCCGGGTCGTATAGCACCTCATTGATGACGATGGGCGAGCCGGACGTGGTTCCGGCAGGCGGCGCCTCGCCACCGCGGACGACGCGCGGGCCACCGCTGCCGCCTGACTCAGCCTGGGAGCGCCCGCTCGCCGCCACGGACGCCGACGGATCGGATGCAGCGGGTGCGGATGGAGCGACCGTCGCTGGACCGAACGTTGCATCGTCGACGGAGAGCGCTGCGTGCGCCTCGCCGCGCGGCGCGAACATGATGCGCAGCTTCGCGGAGCGAGCGCCCGCGGGGGCCGCCACGCCTCCGGTGGTCAGGTGCCGCCACTCCGCCGCTGGCGCCTCCAGCGTGGTCGTGGAATCGGCGGTGGTGATTGCCTCGCCGCTGCCGTCCTCGCTCGCGTACCACGATATGCGCAGGTACGCCGACGCGACACCGCCGTCGTCGTGCCAGATCCAGGCGCCGAACTCGTATCCGTCTCCGCCCGTCACGCTCACCGTCTGGTACATCCACTTCAACGAGCCCGTGCCGCTCGCGAAGCGCGCCGCCATCGACCCTGTGCGCACGCGCGACGACGTCGCTGCGAGCTCCCCGCCGTACTTCTCCCATCGCTCCGGCACGCCGTCCGCGACCTCCTCGAAGCCGCCGTTCGCGAAGCCCGGCGCGTAGCCAGCGGCCTCCCGCGGCACTGTCGCGGAGGCGGCGGGCGTGCGCGAGGGCGTCGGTGTGCGCGTGGGCGTGCGTGTCACGCTTGGCGTATCCGTCGGTGGTGGGGTATGGGTGCGCGTCGATGTAGGGGTGGCGGGCGGCGGCCCGAGCAGTCGGACCGCGTCGACGTACACCGCAGTCCCCGCGGGAGCGCTGCCTACGACGGCCATGGTGACGGCGTGCTCGCCCGGGAGCGTGAGCGTCGTCTCGACCTCGTGCCAGGCGTTGGTGATTGGGGGGAGCAGCACATCGAGCAGGTGGCGGCCAGGGTCGGCCGAGACCACCAGGCGCACCTCGGCGGGCGCAGTTGCGTAGACGCTGGCCTTCACGGTGTACTCGCCGGGCGGTGCGCCGTCCCAGTTTGTCTGCCGCAGGTTGAAGGCGCCGCCGTCCGGCCGCATGCGTGCCGCGGCTGCGCCTTCAGCAGGCACGACGACGGAGGCATCCACCGCATCGACCTGCCCGCCGGTGATCGTCCATCCGGCGATGCCAGCCTCGAACCCACCATTGGCGACATAATCGTAATCCGCTGACTGAGCCGTAGCTGCTTGTGGGACGGACAGGATTACGGTGATGAAGAACAGGCCGAGCGCAGCCCTGCGCATCGTTGCGACGTTCCCGGGTTTCCTGCCCGCCCAGGGCGTCCAGCCGAAGTGAGTCCGTTCCTATGCGGGGCGGCGGATGCGGACGCGGCGCATCATCACCGTCTCCGTGATGATCTGCGCTTCGTCGACCAGGCCGTCGTCACGCGGGCGCACGGGGAGGATCGACGAGCGCTTGCCGGCGCCCTTACCGCTGCCGAGGACACTGCTCACGGCGCGCCGGAGCAGGAACTGGCCGATCGTCCCCGCCGCCATCACCGCGGCGCCCTTCACCACGGGCGACACGTTCGGCTGCCACAGCGTGATCGACGTCGCGCCACGGACGGCCGGCAGCTCGGCGCGGCCCACGGCCATGCCGCAGCGCCGGCAGAAGTTGTCGTCGGCGTCGAGCGCGTACTCGCAGGCATGGCAGTTCTCAGGCGTCATGGGGTGCCATCCTAGCCCACGCTCGTCGGCTCGGTCAATTGACGAAAGCGCAACGGTCGTGAGTCCGGCGCCGTGTTATGCCAGCGCCGCCTTCGCCAGCGCGCCCTCGATCTCCGGCGTCAGGTCGAACCCGCCGGCGACGCGCGTTGGCCCGGCCCAGATGCGCTCGCCTTCGATGCGCAGGCGGCCATCGGCGAGCGCGCGCAGCGTCTCGATGATCAACGGTGGCTCGCGCATCGAGCCGCGGCGCCTGATCTCCTGGAACAACGGGAAGGCCTCTCCTTCATCCGCCTTAATCTCATCGATGCTGCGCTGCTCGGCCGCCCGCCAGAGGAGGTCGATGGTGGCGCCGCGCAGGGGGTACGTGCAGTAGGTGGCGATCGGGCCTTCGTCGAGGTCGAGCGTGCTGAGGTGGATGCGGACGCCGCTCCGTTCGGCTCGATGCTCGATGAGCCACCACGTCACGTCCTGCCATGTCCCGGCCGGGCCCTCCGGCGCCGCCGGGTGCAGGTTGAGCAGCGGCCGCGCTCCCACGAGCGGCTCCGTGCCGATGAGCAGGTACCCCGCCAGCATGCCGATGTCCCACTGGTACGGCGCCAGAAGCTCCACGACGGCGCGGTCATAATCGGTACGCCACGAGGGGAGCGGCTCTCCCTTGCGGGCGACGGCGCCGCCGTTCGTCTTGCGGAACTTGCGGTCCGAGAGCGTCACGAGCGGAATGCCGTAGGAGTCGATCTGCGCGAAGAAGACATCGGTCGTCGGGTCGTCGCCGCGCTCCCGGTTCGAGAAGACGAACGCGATCTCGGCGTCCAGGCGTCCCTCGCGGATCGCCTCCACGGCGGCGCGCAGGAGCGCCTGCGAGCCCGCGCCTCTACCTGTCGAGAACCAGCCAACCCGCAACACCGCTCCTCCCGAGGGCATTCGCTCCTCGCGATTCCACCGTAGCCCTCAGCGCCCGCGTTGGCAACAGCCTTACGACGCGTCTTCGTCGCTTTCGGCGAACTCCTCGTCGGCCACGTACTCGTAATCCTCCAGCGCGTCACCGCCGTCGCGCGCGATGGCGCCGTTGGCCCGCTGGGGCACGTCGGCGAACGACTCACGCAGCTTCGTGATCTTCAGCTCCGCCTCGTCGAGCAGCTCCTGGCACTGCCGCGCGAGCTGCATCCCCGATTCGTAGACGGCGATCGCCTCGTCGAGCGAAAGCCCGCCGCGTTCCAGCTTCTCGACCTCTTGCTCCAGCCGGGCGTACAGCTTCTCGAACGGCTCGCGGCGCGACTCTCTCGGTGCCATCACGTCCTCCTACGCCCGCTCCTCGGGCATCGTAAACAGCGGCGCCTGCGCGTCCGGCACCTTGCGCTTCGGCCGGCGCTGCGGCCGCCCCGGCCGCCCTACGGTGGCGTCGAACGTGCCGTCCTTCACGCGCACGGATAGCGCATCGCCGGTCGTGACGGCGCCGACCTCCGACACGACCTTGCCGGCCCGCTCGACGATCGCGTATCCCCGGTCGAGTGTGGCGTACGGGTCCAGCGCCTTCAGCCGCCAGACGCAGCTGCCGACCTGCTGCACGCCTTCGCGCTGGAGCAGGTCGACGCAAGCCGCCGCCCGCCGCACCACGTCGTCGATGCGTTGGCGCCGCGTGTTGAGGTCCGGGGCGCGGCGCTCGATGCGGTGTACGGCGCCCGACACACCGGTGCGCGCGTCGGCCAGCCGCTGGCGCAGCACACTGTCCATGGTCCCGGCGGCGACGGCCAGCCGCGCCATGACGTCATTCCGGTCCGGCGCGACGATCTCGGCCGCGGCGGAGGGCGTCGGGGCGCGGACGTCGGCGACGTAGTCGGCGATGGTGTAGTCCGTCTCGTGCCCGACGGCCGAGACGACGGGCACGCCGCTGCCGAAGATCGCGCGCGCGACCGCCTCGTCGTTGAACGGCCACAGCTCCTCGATCGACCCGCCGCCGCGGCCCGCGATGATCACGTCGATATCGCCGCGCGCGTTCAGCATGTCGAGCGCGCCGACGATGCCGGCGACGGCATCGGGCCCCTGGACCGGCGTCGGCGCGAGCACGACCTCCGCCAGCGGCCAGCGTCGCTCCAGTACGTGGCAGATGTCCTGGAACACGGCGCCTGACGCCGACGTCACGACGCCGATCGTGCGCGGCATGCGGGGCAGGGGCCGCTTGCGGCTCTCGTCGAACAGGCCCTCTTCCGCCAGTTGTGCTTTGAGTCGTTCGAACTCCGCCTGCAGGGCGCCGGCGCCCTCGGGCTGCACGAAGTCGACGTAAAACTGGATGTCGCCGCGCGCTTCATAGAGGGAGACACGACCGTGCGCGACGATCGCGTGCCCTTGCTCGATGAGGTGGGCGGTGTTGCGGCGCACGGTGTAGCGAGAAGCGAAGAACACCGCCTTGAGCGCCGAGTGCTCGTCCTTCAGCGTGAAGTAGGTGTGCCCGGACGATGGCCGGCTGACGTTGGATGCCTCGCCGGCGATCCAGATGTCCGCGAGAAGCGTGTTCGATTCGAGCAGCTCGCGGAGGTACGTGGCAATCTCGCGGACGGAGTAAACCTGCACGCCGCATTGTCGAACAAATGCGCGAATCGCCGCAATCCCGATTACCGGACGGGCCCGTCGCTTGCAGACTGCTGGCGAGCGCGCGCCACGCCCCCCTGGTCAATACCCGGCCTCCCGCCCCCGCGACGAGAATGGCGCATGAGACACCGCGCGCTGCCACCCACGTTCTTCGTCCTGCTGCTGGCGGCGGGCATTGGAGGCTGCACGGAAGATGACGCCGGCGGCCTCGGCGGCGACGTGGTGCGGCCTCCACAGGGTACGGCCATCGACGCGACGGGGGACCGCGAGACACCGCCGGCCGGCGCGGCGCGCCTGACGCCGGGCGCCGGCGGCGGCGACGTGAGACCGACGCCGTTCGCGGATGACGCGACGATCATCCAGTCGGACGACCCTGGCCGGACGGAGTTCGAGCCCGACAATTTCCGTGTCGCGCCAGGCGAGGACGTCAGCGTGGTCTACGTCAACAACACGCCGGAAGGACACAGTCTCCACATCTTCGACGGCGACACGCCTGACGCGGAGACGCTCGCGCAGACCGAGACGATGGTCGGGCCCGGCGCGTCGGCCAGCGTGGAGTTCACGGCACCGTCCCAGCCCGGCGACTATTTCTTCTGGTGCGACGTTCACACGAACCTCATGACCGGCACCATGACCGTGGAGTAAGCCAACCGCTCGCCGCGCTAATGGTGGTGCGCGCGTCCGCCCAGGATGGCGTCCTCGCGGCGGCGCATGACGGCCTCGTCGGCGGGCATCTCGTGGTCGTAGCCCAGCAGGTGGAGGACCCCGTGCACGACCAGGTGTGCCACCTCGTCGTCCAGCGCCAGCGCGTGCTCTTCCGCCTGCCGGCGCGCCGTATCGACGGAGACCACGATGTCGCCGAGGTGGCGCGCCTCGCCGGCCGGCACGGCGAACGCGTCGCCGTCCGCCTGAGCGAACGAGAGCACGTCGGTTGGCTCGTCGGTGTCCCGGTACTCGCGGTTCAGCCGCTGCACGAGCGCGTCGTCGGCCAGGGTGATACTCAGTTCGGCGGGACGCGGCACCCCCTCGGCCTCGAGCGCGTGGGCTGCCAGGCGCTCGATCTCGCGGAGGTCGAGGTCCGGCGCAATGTCGCCTTCCTGCATGAGTTCGATGACGTATCCGGCCATGCGCCCATCATGCCGCACGCGCTGCCGCGCCGTCACCCCGCAACGGCCGTCGCTGGCCCCGCGGGACGGCGTCTCGTACAGTTCCGGCAACCGCCAGATCCAGATTCGGACCACCTGATGACATCGATTATCGAAGCAGCACGCAACGAAGGCCGCACCCTCCTCACCGAGATCGAGGCGAAGCAGATGCTCGAGCAGGCGGGCATCCCGGTATCGCCCGCCCGGCTCGCGAAGACGCGCGACGAAGCCGTTTCGGTTGCCGACAGCCTCGGGTACCCGGTGGTGCTGAAGATCGTCTCGGCGCAGATCACGCACAAGAGCGACGTGGGTGGCGTGGCGCTGGACCTTGCTTCGGCGGAGGAAGTCGCCGAGGCGTTCGACCGCGTCGTCGCATCCGCCAGGCAGCACGAGCCGAACGCGACGATCGACGGCGTGGCAGTGCAGCGGATGGAGAAGCCGGGGATCGAAGTGATCATCGGCATGACGAAGGACCCGCAATTCGGGCCCGTGATGATGTTCGGCCTGGGCGGCGTGCTCGTCGAAGTGCTGAAGGACGTCGCATTCCGCATCGTCCCGCTGAACGAGCGCGACGCGCGGCAGATGGTGCACGAGATCAAGGGCTACCCGCTGCTCGAGGGCTACCGCGGCCAGGACCCGGCCGACGTGCAGGCGCTCGAGCGGCTTCTGCTCAAGGTGTCGTCGTTCATCGAGCAGCACCCGGAGATTGCCGAGCTCGACCTGAACCCTGTCTTCGCGTACAAGGACGGCGCCATCGCCGTCGACGCGCGCATCGTGCTCGAGTGAGGGCGTTCCTGCGGGGATGACGATGAGTGGACGATTCGACCTGAAGCGCGCGCTCAACCCGCGTTCGGTCGTGGTGGTGGGCTCGAAGCGGGCCGACGGCTACATGTGGCTGCGCAACTACTCCACGTTCAAGGGCGGCCCGCTCTACTCCGTGCAGATCGACCCCAACGAGGTCCCGGGCATCGAGGCGATGGGCGTGCAGAACTTCGCATCGCTGATGGATGTGCCGGGCGAGGTCGACTACGTGATGCTCGCCGTGCCGCGCCAGGTGGCGCCGCGCGTGCTGGCGGACTGCGCGAAGAAGGGCGTCGGCGGTGTCGCGCTCTTCACGTCCGGGTTCGCCGAGACGGGCGAAGAGGACGGCATCAAGCTCCAGCAACAGCTCCTGGAGATCGCCCGCGAGGGCAACATCGCGCTCATCGGGCCGAACTGCATGGGGCTGTATAACCGGCGGCTGGGCATCCGGCAGAGCGCCGAACAGGCTGCCGGGGACGCGGGCGAAGTCGGCTTCATCGGCCAGAGCGGCACCCACTCGATCAATTTCGGTCTTGTCGGCGAGCAGCACGGCGTGCGCGTCAGTACGTCGGTGAGCATCGGCAACGCCATCATCCTCGACGTCTCCGACTACCTGGACTACCTGGCAGACGACCCCGAGACGAAGGTCATCGCCATGTACGTGGAGGGAGCGCGCGACGGGCGGCGCTTCGTCCAGTCGCTCAAGCGCGCGGTCGCGAAGAAGCCCGTCGTCGTCTGGAAGGGCGGCGTGACCGATGCCGGCGCGCGGGCGACGGCGTCGCACACGGGGTCGCTCGCGACGCCGCAGGCCACGTTCCGGGCCATCGTGCGGCAGGCCGGCGCTATCGAGGCGCACAGCCTCGAGGACACGATCGACGTCGTGAAGGCGCTGCTGCACGCGAAGCCGGCGACGGGGCGCCGCATGGGCCTCATGGCGATGACAGGCGGCCAGTCCGTCGTCATCACCGACGCGTTCGTCTCCGCGGGGCTGGAGGTGCCGCGGCTGTCCGACTCCTCCTACGAGGAGCTGCGGTCGTTCTTCAACATCGTCGGCGGCAGCTACCAGAACCCGCTCGATATGGGCGGCACCATCGGCTTCGGCGGGTCGCGCGACACGCTGCAGCGGCTGTTCGGCATCCTCGACCGCGACCCGAACGTCGATGCCATCGCGATGGAGATGGCGTCCGGCTTCCTCGCCCGCATGTGGCAGGCGAATCCCCAGAGCCTCGACGGCCTGCTCGACACGCTCGCCGCGCACAAGGAGGCGTCTCCGAAGCCGTTCGTGGTGGTGCTGCAGCCGCAGCACGTGGAGGAGGTGGTGCGGCAGGCGCGCCTGCGCGTGCAGGAGCGCGGCATCGCCGTCTTCCCGTCGTTCGAGCGCGCGGCCTCGGCGCTCGCGCGCGCGATCGCCCATCACCGCTTCCGCGCGGGGATGGACTAAGCGCGGCTCACACGACCATCAGCGCCGGCGTTTCGAGGAGGCGCTTGATCTCCGCCAGGAAGCGCGCGCCCTCCGCGCCGTCCGTGATGCGGTGGTCGGCCGAGAGCGCCACCTTCATCATCTGCCGGACGGTGATCTCGCCATCGCGCGCCACCGGCTGCTCCATCACCGACCCGACGCCCAGGATCGCCGTCATGGGCGGCTGGATGATGCCGATCAGGGTCTCCACGCCGAAGGCGCCGAGGTTCGTGATGGTGAACGTGCCCTCGGTCAGCTCCTCGGGCCGCATCGAGCCGCCGCGGGCGCGTGACGCCAGGTCTTTCGCCTCCCGCGCGATCTGCGACAGCGGCTTGCGGCCGACGTCGAGCAGCGCAGGCGCGATCAACCCATCGTCCAGGGCGACGGCGATACAGATGTTCTGGACGTCGTGGCGGCGGATCTCGTCGCCCTGCACCGTCACGTTGAACTGGGGGTGATGCTGCAGCGCGACGGCGCAGGCCTTGACGATGATGTCGTTGATGCTGATGCGCGCGTCCTCGGGCAGCCTCTCGTTCGCCTGCTTGCGGAACGCCAGCGCGTCGGTCATGTCGATATCGACGAGCAGGTAGTAATGGGGCGACTCGCGCTTCGCCTGCGACATGCGGCGGGCGATGGTCTGCCGCATCCGTGATAGCTGCTGAAAGGACGTGACGGCGGGAGTCGCGGCCGGCGCCGGAGGGACTGGGGCGGATGGGGGAGCAGCGGCGGGCGCCGGCGTTGCCG
>DATMAH010000096.1:0-2456 GCA_035583735.1 Dehalococcoidia bacterium | reverse complement strand
CGGATCTGGCGCACCCGCGGCTGGCGGTGGGACCCCAGCAGAGCGAGGGTGCGCCGATGCTCGGCACGCCTCGCGCGGAGGCTGCGCAGTCGGCCTCGGTGTTCGACGACATCGCGCTGGCGCATCGCGAGATCTACGCGCTCTATCAGCTGGCGCAGACGATGGGCACCAGCCTTGGCGTGTCGGACACGATGGAGGTGATTTCCTCCAAGCTCACCAACCTGGTGCCGTTCTCCGCGTGCGCACTGTTCCTGTACACGGAAGCCACCGAGACGCTGCACTGCCGCTTCGCCACCGGCACCGACTCGGAGCTGATCCAGCAGCTCGCGCTCCGCAGCGGCCAGGGGCTGACCGGCTGGGTCGCGCGCAACCGGCGGCCGCTCGTCAACGCGCGGCCGATCGCCGACCTGGAGGCCGCCGGCTCGACGCTGCCGACGGCGCTCGAGTCGGCGCTCGTCTGTCCGCTCATCTACGGGGATCGCCTGATCGGGACGCTGGGCGTGTACCACACGACGCCTGGGTTCTACCGCGACGACCACCGGCGGCTGCTCGACCGGGTGTGCGAGCAGGCGGCCGCCGTCATCCACAATTCGATCGTCTTCGAGCAGACGCAGGAAGCCTCGCTCACCGATCCGCTGACGGGGCTGCCGAACACGCGCTTCATGTTCATGCACATCGCGCGCGAGCTGGCGCGGGCCGAGCGGCTCCGCTCGGAAGTCTCGCTGCTGGTGATGGACCTCAACGACTTCAAGGACGTCAACGATACCTACGGGCACCACACCGGCGACCGCGCCCTGCGCGAGGTGGCCGACGTGCTCCGATCGACGATTCGCCCGTACGATATCTGCGTCCGCTACGCGGGAGACGAGTTCATCGTCGTGCTGTCGGGATGCGGGCGCGACGAGGCGGAATACAAACGGCAGGAGCTGCAGCACGCCGTCGAGGCGATCGCGTTCGAAGCCGCACCGGGCAAGCGCGTCGCGCTGTCAATCAGCGCCGGCGCGGCCGTGTTCCCCGACGACGGCACGACCTACGAGTCGCTGCTGGCGAAGGCCGACAGCCGCATGTACCGCGACAAGAGCCAGCGCAAGCGCAACGCGCAGCGCCAGCTCGCGCCGGCCGTCCCCGACGCGCCGCCGCCGGAGGCGCTCGGGCTCTGAACGCCCGGCCTCACCGGGGATCTTCCGGGATCACCTGCAGCGCATCCTTCACCTCGACGACGCCCTCGACGTTGCGCGCGAGCTGGAGGGCGCGCTGCCGTTCGGCCTGACTCTTCACGCGCCCCGACAGCGTGACGACGCCCTTGAAGGTATCGACGTCGATGCGCAGGCCGCCCACCTGCTCGTCGTTGAGCATCGCGGTCTTGACGCGCGTCGTGATGGTGGCGTCATCGATCGTCTCGCCGACCGTCTTCCCGCAGCCCGCCGCCAGCCAGGCAGAAAGAACGACCGCGAGCGCAAGCAGTGACCTCCCGCTGAGCTTCCTCATCCACGTCCTCCCGTCTTCCGGAGCGCCGCCGGCCGCCACGCGATCGAGCGGCCGCGACGCCCCCGGTCGACGGAGGTCTGCAATCTACATACCGGTGACGTGGAAGCCGGCATCGACCAGCAGCACTTCGCCGGTGATGCCGCGCGCGGCGTCGCTCAACAGGAACGCCGCGGCCTCCGCGACGTCCGCGGCATCGATGTTCCGGCGCAGCGGTGCGCGATCGCGGTAGATGCCCAGGATGTGCGAGAAGCCGGCGATGCCGGCCGCGGCGAGCGTCTTGATCGGCCCGGCGGAGATGGCATTGACGCGCACGTTCTTGGGGCCGACATCCGCCGCCAGATACCGCACGGCCGCCTCGAGCGCCGCCTTGGCGACACCCATGACGTTGTAGTTGGGAAACACGCGCTGGCTGCCGAGATAGCTGAGTGTCAGGATGCTGCCGCCGCCGCGCGACTCCATCAGCGGCAGCGCGCCGCGCGTGAGCGCGATGAGCGAGTACGTCGAGATGTCGAGGGCGATGCGGAAGCCCTCGCGCGTCGTCAGCGAGAACGGCTGCGACAGCTCCTCGCGCGGCGCAAATGCGGCGCCGTGCACGAGGAAGTCGAGGCCGCCGAATTCCTGCGCCACGCGCGCGTACAGCGCGTCGATGTCGCCGTCGACGCCGACGTCGCACGGCAGCACCAGCGGCGGCGGGTCGAGCCCCTCGGCCAGCTCGTGCACGTGCTCCTCGAAGCGGCTCTGGTAGGTCAGGATGAGCCGCGCGCCCCGGTGCGCGGTCGCCTGGGCAATGGCCCAGGCAATGGATCGTTTGTTGGCAACGCCAACGATGAGGCCATGTTTGCCCGAGAAATCGGTCATGTGTCGCTGTCGTTGATCCCTCTGGGGCCGTTGCGGTCGGGTCAGCGGCCGCGCTTCCGGCCGCCGCCCGGCCGCGGCCCGCGGCCGGGCGAGTGAGGACGGCCGCCGCG
>DATMAH010000095.1:0-5466 GCA_035583735.1 Dehalococcoidia bacterium | reverse complement strand
CGCTCGCCGCGTACTACTTCGACGCGCACCAGGGACGCCGCCGGCGCGCGCTCATGCGGGACAAGCTGGCCCATTTCCGCAACGTGCTCACGCGCGAGGTGCCGGAGCGCGCATCCCGGCGCGCGCGCTTCTTCGGTGGCGTCGCGAAGGGCGTCCGCCACTACGCGATGGAGCTGGTGCGCCCGGAGGACGGACGCGTCGAGGACGACGAGACGCTGGTCGCGCGCGTGCGTTCAGAGGTCCTGCGCGACCCGCGCTACAAGCCCGGGGAGATTCACATCGACGCCTACAAGGGCTGCGTGACGCTCCGCGGCCAGCTCGACAACCCCGGCGACATTCAGCGGCTCGTCAGCGCCACCAGGGACGTCGATGGCGTGCGCGAAGTGCGCAGCTACCTGCATCTCCCGGACACCCTCCCGCCGAACAAGGCGGACGTCTACCGCGCTTCGGAGGCGCACCTGCCCGCGATTTGAACGGCGCCGAGTGCGCGCACGCGATCGCGCCGCCTTCGGCGTCCGGGGGCGGCGCGCTGCTACCCTGTACATGAGGGGGTCCGGCCCGAATCCGCCGCGCCTCGATCGGCGGGGATAGCCCGTCAAGCGCCGAAGGGTGTATAACTGTATGCGCTTCGAGGTGAGGCTGGGTTCCGGCATTCAACTTCAGGTGTCCGGCGTGGACACGCCCCGTGGGGAAGTGTCGGAATTGGCAGACGAGCGTGACTTAGGATCACGTGCCGCAAGGCGTAGGAGTTCGAGTCTCCTCTTCCCCACCAGCACCATCGGAGCCATCGCGGCGCACAGGACGCCCGCAACGATGACAGAGACGCCGCCGGGATGAGGGGTCCCGGCGTTATCTCGGCCAGCAGGCACGCCGGCAGGGACGATTGAGGGAGGCCCAATGGGCACGTTGCTCCAGGTACGCGACCTGAAGACGCAGTTCTTCACCGAGGAGGGCGTGGTCCACGCCGTGGACGGCATCTCCTACGACGTGGAGGAAGGCGAGACGCTGGGGTTGGTGGGTGAGTCCGGGTGCGGCAAGAGCGTCAGCGCGCTGTCGATCCTCCGTCTCATCCCCAATCCGCCCGGCAAGATCACCAGCGGAGAGATCCTCTTCGAGGGCGAAGACCTGCTGAAGATGGACGAGGACGAGCTGCGGCACATCCGTGGCAACCGCATCGCCATGGTCTTCCAGGAGCCGATGACCTCGCTGAACCCCGTGCTCACCATCGGCCGGCAGCTCACCGAAGCGCTGGAGCTGCACCTGAAGATGGACGGTAGCGCCGCGCGCAAGCGCGCCGCCGAGCTGCTGGAGATGGTGGGCATCCCCGCCGCCGCCAGCCGCCTCAACGACTACCCGCACCAGTTCTCCGGCGGTATGCGCCAGCGCGTGATGATCGCCATGGCGCTCTCCTGCAACCCGAAGCTGTTGCTGGCCGACGAGCCGACGACCGCACTCGACGTCACGATCCAGGCGCAGATCCTGGAGATCATGGCGCGCCTCAGCCGCGAGCTGGGGACCGCCGTCGTCATCATCACGCACAACCTCGGCGTCGTCGCCCGCTACGCAGACCGCGTGAACGTCATGTATGCCGGCAAGGTCGTCGAGATGGCGACGGCGCGCGACCTCTACATGAAGCCGCGGCACCCGTACACCATCGGCCTGCTGAAGTCCGTGCCGCGCCTGGACCTCGCGAAGAAGGAGCGGCTCCAGCCGATCGAGGGCGTGCCGCCGGACCTGGTGCACCGGCCGGCCGGCTGCTCGTTCGCACCCCGCTGCGCCTACAAGATCGACAAGTGCACGGAGGAAGAGCCGCCGCTGATGCCGGCGGGCGAGAACCGGCACGTCGCCGCCTGCTGGGTGATGCCGGAGGTCGACGTAGGCACGGTGCAGGAGAACGGCGCGATGCCAGGAAGTGGGGCGAGCTGATGACGACGCAAACGGCAGACCTGGGCACGGTCCACACGGCGTCCGACGTGCTGATCAACGTCCAGAACCTGAAGATGTACTTCCCGGTGACGTCCGGGCTCCTCTTCCAGCGCAAGATCGCGGACGTCAAGGCCGTCGACGACATCAGCTTCAGCGTCCGCAAGGGCGAGACGCTGGGGCTCGTCGGTGAGTCCGGCTGCGGCAAGTCGACGACGGGCCGCGCCATCCTCCAGCTCTACAAGCCGACGGCCGGCTCGGTGCAGTTCGGCAACATAGAACTCACCAAGCTGGGCGCCGGCGAGATGCGCCGGATGCGCCGGAAGATGCAGATGATCTTCCAGGACCCCTACGCCTCGCTGAACCCGCGCATGTCCATCGGCTCGATCATCGGCGAGCCGCTGCAGATCCACGGGCTGGCGAAGGGGAGCAAGAACCGCAAGGAGCGCATCCAGGAGCTGATGCGCGTCGTCGGGCTAAACCCCTACTACGCCAACCGCTACCCGCACGAGTTCTCCGGCGGCCAGCGGCAGCGCATCGGCATCGCCCGCGCGCTCGCCGTCGAGCCGGACTTCATCGTCGCCGACGAGCCTGTCTCCGCGCTCGACGTCTCCATCCAGGCGCAGATCATCAACCTGCTCGAGGACCTGCAGCAGCAGTTCGGGCTGACGTACCTCTTCATCGCCCACGACCTCTCCGTCGTCCGGCACATCAGCAACCGCGTCGGCGTGATGTACCTGGGCAAGATGATGGAGCTGGCGGACCGCAACGAGCTCTACGAGAACCCGCTGCACCCGTACACGAAGGCGCTGCTCTCCGCCGTGCCGGTGCCGGACCCGGCGGTGGAGCGGAAGCGCGAGCGCATCATCCTCACCGGCGACGTGCCCAGCCCGCTGATGCCGCCGCGCGGCTGCGTCTTCCACACCCGCTGCCCGATCGCCATCGAGGAGTGCCGGCAGGTGATCCCGGAGTGGCGCGACGTCGGCGGCGGCCACATGGTGGCATGCCACCGCGTCGGCGAGACGTAGCCATGACGCTCGGCGCCAGAGAGAGGCAGGAGCCCTCATGCGAGGGCTCTCGCCGTTCCGGGGCCCCATACGGCCCGGCCGGCGGGGCGGGCGGGGCCATCCTGCCGCGAAACCGCCGTCTGCTACTCTTCGCCCACCGGAGGTCCCGCACGTGACGGACTGGCGCGAAAAAGAGGCGCGCTACTTCATGCGCACCGGGCGGCGGATGGACATCGTCGCCGTCCGCGGCGAGGGCACGCGCATCTGGGACGAGGACGGCCGCGAGTACCTGGACTTCTTCGGCGGCCCGGCGACGGTCAGCCTCGGCCATGCCCATCCGGTGATCGTCAACGCGCTGGTCGACCAGGCGCAGCAGCTCGTCCACGTCTCGAACCAGTTCTACTCCATCCCGCAGCTCCAGCTCGCCGAGCTCCTCGTCGAGCACTCCTGCATGGACCGCGTGTACTTCGCCAACAGCGGCGCAGAGGCGAACGAGGCAGCGCTCAAGCTGGCGCGCAAGTGGGGCAAGGAACAAAAGTCCGGCGCCTACGAGATCATCGCCACCGAGAACGCCTTCCACGGCCGCACGCTCCAGACCGTCACGGCCAGCGGCACGGAGCGGTACAAGGCGCCGTTCGGGCCACTGCCGCCCGGCTACACGCACGTCCCCTTCAACGACGTCGACGCCGTCAAGCGCGCGACGACGCCCGGCACGGTCGCCGTCCTGGTCGAGCCGGTGCAGGGCGAGGGCGGCATCAACGTCGCGGACGACGGCTATCTCGCCGGACTGCGCGCCTGGTGCGACGAGCAGCGCATCCTGCTCATCTTCGACGAGGTGCAGACGGGATGCGGCCGGCTCGGCAAGCTGTGGGGCTACGAGGTGTGGGGCGTCGAGCCGGACATCATGACGCTCGGTAAGGGTATCGGCGGCGGCGTCCCGCTCTCGGCGGTGCTGGCGAAGGAGCACTGCGCCGTCTTCACCCCCGGGGACCACGGCAGCACGTACGGCGGCGAGCCGCTGACCACACGCGTCGGCTACGAGGTGATGCGCTACATGATCGAGCACGACCTGCCGGCGCAGGTGGCGAAGAAGGGCGAGATCGTCGAACGCCGGCTGCGCTCACTCGCCGACCGCTGCCCGGAGGTCGCGGAGGTGCGCGGCCTGGGGCTCATGTGGGCCGTCGAGTTCACCTCGGATATCGGGCAGCGCGTGACGGACGACGCGCTGCGCAACGGACTCATACTCAACAACGTGCGCCCGAACGCCGTGCGCATCGTGCCGCCGCTCACCGTGACGGAGGAGGAGCTGGAGCAGGGGCTGGCGATCCTCGAGCATGTCCTCGTCGGCGGCAGCACGACATGACGGCCGCGTACCGCCGCGCGACGCTTCGCGAGCTGTTCGGCCTCACCACCCACACCCGGGCCACGCCCGAGAAGGCGGTCGCAGACATCACCACGCTCGTCACGCAGCTCGGCGGACCGATGCTGTCCGGCGACCACCTCAACTACACCTACTCCACGCGGCAGCGATGAGCGACGGCATCCGCATCCGGCCCGCTGGGCGCGGCGACCTGCCCCGCATCGTCGAGCTGCTGCAGCAGCTATCGATGGACGGCGCCCGCCGCGAGGACATCGGCCCGCCGCTCCCACAACGCTATCACGATGCGTTTGAGCTGATCGAACGTGGCCCGGACAACGTCGTGTGCGCGGCGGAGCGAGACGGCACCATCGTCGGCACCTTCCAGCTCACCGTCATCCAGCACCTGCGACGCATCGGCGTCAAGGTGGCGGAAGTGGAGTCCGTCGTCGTGGATGAGGCGCTGCGCGGCCAGCGGATCGGCGAGGCGATGATGCGCTTCGCGATCGAGGGGGCGCGGCGACGCGGCTGCGGCCACGTCCAGCTCACCAGCAACGTCGATAGGCCGGACGCCCACCGCTTCTACGGCCGCCTCGGCTTCACGCCCGGCCACGTCGGCCTGCGGTACCAGCTCGACGCCTGACCGCGCCCGGGCTACTCCATCACCCAGCGGTCCGTGTCGCGCTCCCAGGAGAGCGGCGCCATATCGCCGAAGAAGAGGCCGATCTCGCGCTTCGCGCTCTCCGGCCCGTCCGAGGCGTGCGTCAGGTTGCGGCCCGTCTGCAGGCCCAGGTCGCCCCGGATCGTCCCCACGTCCGCATCGAGCGGGTTCGTCTTGCCCATCGTCTGGCGCACCGCGGCGATCGCGTTCGGCCCCTCGAACACGGCCGCGATGATGGGCGACGACGTGATGTACTCCACGAGGCCGGCGAAGAACGGCTTCTCCCGGTGTTCGGCGTAGTGCTCGCGCGCGAGCTCCTCGCTGACGCGCATCAGTTTCATCCCGACGATCTTGAGCCCGCGCCGCTCCAGCCTCGAGATGCACTCGCCCGCCAGCCCGCGCTGCATCGCGTCGGGCTTGATCAGCACCAGTGTCTGCTCCATCCGCGCTTCTCCTCCATGTCGCACTCGCGTCGCGGGCTGCATGCCCGCGCCCTTCAACACTGAACGTGCCGCGCC
>DATMAH010000094.1:0-7658 GCA_035583735.1 Dehalococcoidia bacterium | reverse complement strand
TGCCGCACGAGGAACAGCTTGCTGCCGTGCCGTTGTTCTCGCAACTGCCGCGCAAGGACCTGACCCGGCTGGGCCGCGCCGTCGTGGAGCGGAGCTACAAGAAGGGAGACATCATCGTGAAGGAAGGCGAGTCAGCCGTCGCCTTCTTCATGATCACGAAGGGCCGCGTCGAAGTGTCGAAGGGGTCGGGCGCGAAGAAGCGCAAGCTGAACGAGCTGGGCCCCGGCAGCGTGTTCGGCGAGATGGCGCTGCTGGACGGCGGGCCGCGAGACGCCACCGTGAAGGCGCTGGAGGACACGGAGTGCCTGGTCCTCTCGCGCTGGGACTTCGTCGCCGAGCTGCGCACGAACCCGCAGGTGGCCGTCGCGATGCTGCCGATTCTGAGCCGGCGTCTGCGCGAGGCGCAGGGGGACGTCGCCGAGACGCACTGAGCCCATGCGCCTGGGCGCTCGCAGGCTGCTGGACAACCGTCAGGAGCGGCGACGCGCCTGGGCGACGAGCAGTTTCGCGAACCTGACGGCTGGGGCTGAACGCCCGTGCCGCGAGGCGGGACGGCTTCGTCAGCACCCTGCTAGACCCTCGCGTCGCGCCCGGCCGCCTGGGCGCCGCGTTCCTCGTTTCGCCGCCGGCGCCGCTCGACGAGCGAACGCTCATCGGGGCGCACGGCGTGCTCCATGCCCCACTGATAGATGGCACCGATGACGGGCTCGAGCGTCTTCCCGAGCTCGGTGAGGTGATAGGAGTAACGCAGCGGCTTCTCGCTGTAGATGCGCCGTTCGACGAGGCCGTGCTGTTCGAGAGCGCGGAGGCGTTCGGTCAGCGTCTTCGTGGAGAGGCCGGGCGAGTGCTCCAGCAGCTCGTTGAAGCGGGAATAGCCAAAGTACAGGTCGCGCAGCAGGAGCATGGACCAGCGGTCACCGATCATGTCGAGTGTCCGTGCGACGGGGCAAACCTGCCCGTAGGTCCGGCTCACGGCGGCCCTCCCAGATTCAAGCGTAACACTGGTTGACGTCGCGCCGACAGTGCCTTTGCTATCGAAACGTACCCGCTTCTCAGCAGGAGCGTTCCTGATAGCCGACACCGCTGTCCTACATCAACGCCGGCCCCCGGACCAAACGCGGGATGGCCGGCGGCGGAGCCGGAGGCCATGAGCGGCGGCGTCACCGGCGACCAGCACACTGCCAGCACACTGACCGTCTGCGTCGACGACCTGGACGCCATCCGAAGGAAGGGGGAGTCGCCGGCGGACGGACGCCGATGCCGCCGGCGCACGTCCCGGACGGCGCAGATCGTCCGATGGCCGGAACGCGTCGCCGTCGTGCTGTCGTCGGCGATGCAGGGGCGGCGTCCCGGCTCACCGCCGGTGTGCCTCGCTACGGAGCGGCGCCGAGGCGTTCGAGCACAGCTTCCACCGAGGACCCTACGGGCTGCGTGGCGTCGACGGTGACCACCTCCTCCGGAGGCATCTCGCGCGGCGGCTGGTACTGCTCGCGCTGCCGCAGGTAGACCTCCCAGCGGGCGTCGGATGCGGCGTGCTCGCGCCGCGCGCGCTCCTCCATCCGCGCACGCACGACGTCCGCCGGCGCGCCGACTTCGACGGCAAGCACGCGGGCGGAGCACTGGGCCGCGAGCGTGCGCGGGGAGCGGCGGCTGGCCTTGCGGGCGTGGGTGGCATCGAGGACGACGCTGCGCCCGGCGAGGAGGTGCGCCCGCGCGCGGGCGAGCGTCTCGCGGTAGACGCGCTCGCGCCGCGCCTTGGTGTAGATGCCGGTATCGGGTGGCGCGGGTGCCTCCGGCCGCCCGTAGAGTTCACGGCGTACGGCGTCGGTCGCGACGAGCGCGGCGCCGAGGCGTGAGGCGACGGCGCCGGCGAGATAGCTCTTGCCGGAGCCGGACAGCCCGACCATGAACACGAGGGTGAGGGCCTGTTGGCGTCGCGCGTACCGCAGCGCCAGCTCGACGTGGGCGCGGGCGCGGGCGACGGCGTCGGCCTTCGCGTTCGCGTCAACCTCGGGCTCGAGGAGCAGCAGGCTCTCGACCTTTGCGCGGATGACGGCGCGGTAGCAGGCGTAGAACGGAAGCATCACCGGCAACGTCTCGTCCGCGGCGTCGTCCAGATAGGCGGCCATCAGCTCGGCGGCGAGATCGCGACGTCCGCGCCGCTCCAGGTCCATCGCCAGGAAGGCGATGTCGCTCGCGACGTCGCAGCAGCGGATGCGCTCGCTGAACTCGATGCAGTCCATGACGCAGAGCGCGCCGTCCGGCTGGACGACGATCGAATCGGCGCGCAGGTCGCCGTGGACGTCGCGCACGCGGCCGGCGTCCGCGCGCGCTTCGATCAGCCCGTGGTGCTGTGCGAGGGACCGCTCGGTGTAAGACTCAAGCTCCGCCAGCTCCGTTGCCGAGATCGTATGTCCGACAAACGGCCGGAGCTGGTCGAAGTTCTCTCGCGCGTTGCGGCGGACAGCAGGCGTGCGTCCGTGGGTGGCGACGGACTCGCCCGCCGGGGCGCTCGCGTGGAACGCCGCGATCGTGCGGCCGATGCGCGCGACGAGAGCCGTATCCGCTTGCCCGGCCTCGAGCAGCGCGGGCAGCGTCCGGTCGTGCGGGACGCGCCGCATGCGCACCGCGTACTCCGCGGGCGGCCCGTCGCCGGCGATGCGGGGCGTCGGGCCATCGGCGATCGGGACGACGCCGAGGTAGACGCCGGAGCACTGGCGCTGGTTGAGGCGCACTTCCTCTTCGCACATCTCGCGGCGGCGTCCCAGCGTGCTGTAGTCCAGAAAGCCGAGATCGAGCGGCTTCTTGACCTTGTAGGCGAACTCGCCGGCCAGAAGGACGTAGGAGATATGCGTCTGGATGAGATCGACGCGCTCAACGGGGTGCGGGTAGGCAGCCGGGTCGAGGAGGCCGGCGATCAGCGGCGGGAGGGAGGCGCGCGCGGTGTCGTGGTGCGGCACATGGCCATGGTATCGCGGCTCAGGCGAATGCCGGGCCGATGCCGCGCACGGAGAAGCGGGCGCGGTAGACGCCCGTGCGCGCGGTGATGTAGAGCGCCGAACCGTCGTCGCCCCAGGCGCAATTCGCGGGCGGCTGCGGGCAGTCGACGACGCCGAGGGGCCGGCCGTCCACGGCGAAGACCTGCAGCGAGCCGGCGCAGACGTACAGCCGGCCCTCGCGGTCCACCTTCATCCCGTCGGGCCGACCGCCCTCGCGCATCTCCGCGAAGATGCGTCCGGCGCCCAGCGAGCCGTCCGGCGCGACATCGAACGCCCGCACGTGGTGGCGCGCGGTATCGGCGACGTACAGCGTCCGCTCGTCCGGCGACAAGGCGATGCCGTTCGGCCGGTCGAAGTCGGTCGCCAGCAACGTCAGCGCTCCCTCCGCGAAGCGGAAGACGCCGTTGAAGGGCAGCTCGCGCTGCTCTTCGCGGATGCCGTACGGGGGATCGGTGAAGTAGATCGCGCCGTCGGAGCGCACGACCAGGTCGTTCGGCGAGTTGAGCCGGCGGCCGTCGTACTGATCGGCGACGGTGACGGCGCCGTGCGGCGTCTCGCGCGAGACGCGGCGGTTGCCGTGCTCGCAGGCGAGCAGCGCGCCGTCGCGGTCGAGGGTGAGGCCGTTGGAGTTGCCGCTGGGCTCGCGGTAGACGCCGAGCGCGCCGTTGCGCCAGCGGTAGATGCGGTCTGCCGGGATGTCGCTGAACAGCAGGAAGCCGCCGGGATGCCATACGGGGCCCTCGGTGAAGTCGCGCCCGTCGGCCACGACCGCCCAGGGCGCCGGCTTGATGATGTCGGTCAGGCCGTCGTCGAAGCGGACCGGAGGCATCAGGGCGGGGGCGTGGGCACGGGCGTCGTGTCCGCGGGGGGTGACGGCGCAGCGGTCAGGAAGATGGCGACGGGTGTCACGGAGTCCGGGTCAGCGAGGTAGGCCTCGAGGCGGCGGAAGACGGTCTCGGTGTAACGGCGGATCTGCGCCTCGTCGAGGGCGGCCTCCGGCCGCGAGCCGTCGAGGGATTGCACGGACACCAGCACGATGTAGATGTCGAGGAAGGCCACCGTCGTGAGCTGGGGCGGCTCGGTGCCGCGATAGATGTAGGCGCGGTCGGCGCCCGGGACGTCGAAGTTGCTCTCGGGGCCGACGAGGCCGGAGAGGGCGCGCCGCAGCCGCACGCTCTGCTCCTCGAAGATGGCGCGGTCGCGCATGCGTGTGACGCTGTTCTGCATGTAGAGCGACTGGTCGCCGAAGGAGCTCTGGAACGAGATGCCATTCGTCGCTTCGGGGTTCCACGTCACGCCGATGGGCGGCAGCGCGAGGTCGTCGGGCCGGATGACCAGCGCCGTGAGCGCCCGCGGGTCGAAGGTGTCCGGCGTGGGCGTGCGCGCCGGCTCGTCGTTGCCGTCGCCACCGCCGCACGCGGCGGCGAGCGCGACGACGACCAGGGTCACGGAGGCGATGAGTCGTTGCATGCGGCCCCTCTAGAACTCGTCCGCACAACAGGGCGGCGCCGATACGGAGAACAGGCCGGACAGCCGCGCGACGGCGTCCCGGATAGGCACCTCGACGGCGCCGCAGCGCGCGGCGTCAGCGGGCGCGAGGTAGCCGTTGTACATCGCGGCGCGCCCACAGGCGTCCGTCACGATCTCCGGCTCGACCGAGGTGCGTTCGGCGGACATGCAGCCGGCCTTCGCGGAGATGCGCCAGCGCCCGGCGTTCCATGGCGCGGCGGCGTCCACCAGTTCGATGATGTTATGGCGCCCGTGCGACTGAGGCAGGGCGGGGCGCGCCGCGACCGCGCGCTCGACGCCGACGATGCGCAGCATGATGCCGAACCAGAGGTTGCGCGGCGACGTGATGTACTGCTCGGACGGGATCACGGCCAGGGCCCCGGCGAGCGCGCCGTCGTCGCACACCCCCATGCACCAGTCGCGCCGGTACATCGCCGGGAAGCGGGCCAGCGCTTCGTTGCCGCGGTCATCGTTGCAGGCGTAGGCGCGGAGGGCAGCGTACCGTGCCATCTCGTCGCCGGACCGCAGGTGTCTGATCTCGCGCGTCACGGCGGCCATGATAGCGGGTCGCCGGGCGAGAGCCGTCTGTGGCGGCGCGGCGTCAGCAGGAGCCGAACTGCGCGGCGACGAGGAAGAGGTCGGTGGAGTTGATCGTCCCCGACTTCTTGATGTTCATGTTCGGCCGGCCGGGCTGGGCGAAGCTCGCGGCGACGAGGCCGAGGTCGGCCGCGCCGACGGAGTGGGTGGCGTCGACTGATGCGATCTCGATGTCGTCGCCGCAGCCGTCGGCGTCCGTATCCGTCAGCAGGGGGCTGGTGCCATAGCCCTTGAACTCGATGCCGTCGTTGATCCCGTCGTCGTCGGAGTCGGCGTCGACGCTACTGGTGCCAATGGCCGCCTCGAACGCGTTTGGCAGCCCATCGGCATCGCTGTCGACCCCGGCCGAGGGCAGGGAGCCCGCGTCGGCGGGATTGCTGCCGAGCGCACACTCGGCGCCGTCGATCACCATGTCGCCGTCGGTGTCGCGCAGCAGCGGGTCCATCGCGCCGGAGCCGTTGCACCCCGGCGCTTCGTCGGTGTCGTCGATGCCGTCGTTGTCGTCGTCGGGATCGCAGGCGTCGCCCAGCTCGTCGCCGTTGGCGATCGTGGCATCGATAGGCACGATGCCGGGCGTGCTGACGGGCGCGTCGTCCGTGTTGGTCTGTGACGGATTCGGCACGGCCGGGCAGTTGTCGTCGTCGTTGAGGATGCCGTCGAAGTCGACGTCGACGCCGGGCGGCGTCGGCGTGCTGGTGGGCGACGGGGTGGGCGTGGGCGACGGCGTGTGTGTGGCGGTGGGCGTATGCGTCGCCGTTGCCGAGACGGGTGGCGGCGGCAGTATCAGCTCGCCGCGCCCGAAGATGTTGTCGGTGCCGGCGGCGCCGCGGTCGACCGTGGCGGTGTTGAGCAGATACGTCTTCACTTGCGCTGGCGTGGCAGCGAGGTTGGCGTCGATCACCAGGGCCGCGGCACCGGCGACGGCGGGCGTGGACGAACTGGTGCCGTTGAAGCAGCTCGGCGCGTAGGAGGAGCTATCGACGCACGCTGCCGCGCTCAGGTCGGGTTTGGTGCGGTTGTCGTTGGTGGGGCCCCAGGCGCTGTAGCCGGCGATGGCCGTGCCGCTTGGCGGGTCGATGGCGCCGACGGCGAGCGCGCCGCTGCTGGCGCTGTCGGCGGCGGGGGCGCTGGCGCTATACGGGTTCTGCCAGTACTGCAACGGCATTCCATTCGTCATGAACTCCAGGGTGTCGCCGGCGGTCCCGTTTCCGGGGTCGAACAGGTTGATGGCGATGTAGAAGACGGAGCCGAAGCTGGTGCAGGGGTTGTTGAGCTCGAGTGGCGGGCCCACGCTGGTCTGATCGCCCACGCTGGCGCCGATGAGTTGCAGGGATGAGTTGTAGTAGTAGACGTCGTAGTCGGTGGGGTTTGTGCCCCAATCGCTCCAGCGGAAGCCGTTCACGAATCCGCAGAGGAATCCGAGGTACTCGCTCCCCGGAGCGAAGTCGAGCCATTGGTTTGTATTCGCATCGACCCAGTTGCCGCGCCAGTACGAACCGTCGCCGGCAAGACTGAGATCGCCTGAGATGCCGGTGCCGGCGGTATTGCCGGCGGAGTTGACCCAGAGCATGCCTTGCGAGACGGCGCTGTTGATGACGCTCGCCATGGGGCCCGTGCCATTGCCGGCACCGTCGTACTCCGACGTGAGTGAGCGAGAGATGATGTCGACGCCCTGGGAGGCGAAGTAGTTCACCGCGGCCTGGTGATCTGCCGTCGTGCCGACGAACGCGAGGTAGATCTGCGCTCCGGGCGCCATCTCGTGGATGATCTCGGCGACAGCCGTGCCGTGCGGCTCGTCGGGCGCGATGTTGAAGATGGTGCAGGGTACGCCGCCGCAGTCGTAGGAGCTGCAGGGCAGTCCTTCGAACTGGCAGAACGTCCCGGCCGGAACGGGCACTTCACCGGTGGCCTGTGCCGCGCTCCAGGCGTTGCCTCCGAAGATGTCGATGATGCCGATGCTGACGCCCGCGCCGTTGATGCCGGCCGTGTGCCAGTCATCAGCGTTGATCTTGGCGATCTCCTGGCCCAGGACACCGAACATGCCCGTTTCCGCGACGCCAGCGGCTGCTGCGTCGTCGAGCGCGCTCTCCCATACCGGCACGGCGGCGTAGAGGGGCGGGCGCACATGCTGGACGCCGTGGGCTTGCTCCAGCGCGACGAGCGCGGTCACCGGCACACGCGCCTCAACGAGGCCATCGACATTGCCGAGGACCTCGCCGCCCGAGCCCGCGACGAGCGACGCCACCTCCGGCTCGCTCAGCGAATGAAGGATCTCGACATTCTCCATGCGGGGCCCTGCCTGGACCGTGTGCGTGTCGAGGGCCTCTCGCACGCGCTCGCGCAACTCGTCGTTGGCCAGTGGGACGTCCAGAGTGCGGGAAACGGCATCGGGACTAGCACCGGTGACGTCAGGGATGCGTACGGCGGTGGGCACAGGGCCCTGGGAGAGCGCGTGCGGCGGCAAGACCAACGGAATCAGCGCTTGCGCTTGCATTGCGCTTCCGGTGGCGCCGCCTCCGGACGAGACGGTGGCCGCCCAGGCGAGGAGCGCCG
>DATMAH010000093.1:0-2103 GCA_035583735.1 Dehalococcoidia bacterium | reverse complement strand
CGAGCCTGGCTGGATGAGCTCGCTCGCGCCGTGCACACGATCACCATCACGCCGGCGATCGCCGCAACCGCCGCTTCACTCCCGGAATCGTTTCCCGGCGATCCGGCCGACCGCATCATCTTCGCTACGTCGGTAGAACGCGGCCTCCGCCTCGTCACGAAGGATGAGCGACTCCACCATCATCGCCAGCCACCGGCAAGCACCGTCTGGTAAGCAACGTCGTGTTGGATGGCGCAGGCGCCGCCGGCGCATTGGGCGGCGGGGCGCCGCAGGCGCGCCCCGCCGCCCGTCCGCTCAGCAGCGGCCGAAGACCGTTACCCGGAGCGTCGGGTTGCCGGGGTCGACGATGTCGAACGTGGCGCCGAAGACGCTCCCGGGCGCACACCCGGACGGCCGCGTGAACGTCACACCGAACGTGCACGACTGTCCCGGCCGCAGCCGGCTGCCGCTGCACGTGTCGTCCGCAACGACGAACCGCGGCGGCTCCCCGCCGGCTACCGACAGCACGTTCGTCGGCCCCGCGCCGGAGTTGGTGACCGTAAACGTCTGCGTCGCATCGCCGACGGGCAGGATGAGCTGGTAGCGCTTCGGGTCCGGCCCGGCCAGGAACGTGCCCGGGCTGAGGTTGCTGTTCGGCGGACCCGCCGGCGCGCTCGCGCCGCGCAGCGTCACCGCCGCATCCACGCCCGCGACGCCGCCGCCCACATAGAGCGTCGCGACATGCGTCTCGTCGGGCCATGCCGGCGCGTACCGCACCGTGACGGCGCACGACGCCCCGGGGCCGAGGTCCTGCCCGCTGCAGCCGTCGCTCGCCACTTCGAACGCGCCCGACCCGCCCAGCGTGACCGCCAGGCTTCCCGTCGGCGAACCGCCGCTGTTCGTCAGCGCGAACGCCTGCTCGGCGCTGCCGCCCGCCATCGCGTCGAGCATCCCGAAGTCGAACTCGCCGGACGACGTCTGGGGGGCCCACCCGAGCACCGGCGGTGGTGGTGGCAGGGCCGGCGTCGGCGTCGGCGCGGGCAGCGGCGTCGAAGTGACGGTCGGCGTCGGCTTGCCCGGCTTGTCCTTCGGCCCGCGTCCCTGACCATGGCCTCGCTTGTAGTTCGGGTGCTTGTGCGTCCTTCCGTAGCCCGGCTTGCTGCCCTTCGTCAGCTTCTTCTCGTGACCGTTCTTCTTCCCCTGCTCCTGGCCCTTGCCCTGCATGTGCTTCTGGCCCTGGGCGCCCGGCCCGTGGTCATGTACCGGCCCGCGCGCCTGCGCGGACACCACCCCGGAGACGGCGACCGCAACGGCGGCCGCAACGATGGTGACTGTGATGAATCGCCGCATGGCTCCCCCTTCGCGTGCCGCACGCAGGCAGCACACGTCCTGACGTGAGTGAATCTGACAGTCCGCCCGATGTCGCCGGCGGGTCGTATGCCCTGCAGGAGGACGATCGAGATGTGCGGGAGAAGCTGCGCCGTCCGCGACGATCGGGCCGGGCGGCGCTGCTGTGGCGGCCGCATCGCGTGTGTGTCGACGCCAGGAAGCGCATCGCGCCTCCGTCAAGCCGCCAGTGGTGCCGCACCCGCCGCGATTGCTCCGGCGGGCGCTCGCGCGCGGCTCCCCCGGCGCGCGCGATACCTACCCTATCTAGTACACTCGGCCCCCCGGGCCACTCCTGAAGCGACGTTCCGTACCGGACCGTGCGGCTTCCCGCACGCACCCCGGTGACAAGCCGGAGGAGGCTGCATCAGGGAACGTCGCCGCTACATGTTGCCCGTATTGTGCTCCACCATCTCGCGGTGCCGCTTGACGACGCCGATGCGCGAGACGTACGGTAGCCGCTCCCACGTGAGAATCAGCAGGATGAGCGCCGTGAGCCCAATGCCGACGACGTACTCGCCGGCGCCGACGACGATGCCGATCGCGGACACGGCCCAGACGCCAGCCGCCGTCGTCAGGCCGCGCACGTTCGATGCTTCTTTCACAATCATCCCGGCGCCCAGGAAGCCCACGCCCGTCACCACACCCGCCAGCAGCTTCTCCGCCGTCGCCGGGAACTGGTCGATGCCGATCGTCGTGAACGCCGCCGCCCCCAGCGACACCATCGCGAACGTGCGG
>DATMAH010000092.1:0-2145 GCA_035583735.1 Dehalococcoidia bacterium | reverse complement strand
GTCGTTCAAGCGGCGGTGCGAGGAGAACGGCCTGCCGCTGCCGCACCTGTTCGTGGAGCCGGGGCGGTCGCTGGTGGCGCGGGCGGGCGTGGCGCTCTACACCGTCGGGTCGAGCAAGCGCATCGAAGGGTTGCGGACCTGGGTGTCGGTGGACGGCGGCATGGCGGACAACATCCGGCCGGCGCTGTACGACGCGACGTACGAGGCGGTCGTCGTCAACCGCGCGGACGAGGAACCGGCGCAGACGGTGACCATCGCCGGCAAGTACTGCGAGTCCGGCGACGTGCTGGTGAAGGACGCGCGCATCCCGCCGGTGCAGCCCGGCGACGTGATCGCGCTGCCCGCGTCGGGCGCGTACAACCTGACGATGGCGAGCAACTACAACATGGCGCTCAAGCCCGCCGTCGTGGCCATCGCGGGCGGCCGCGCGCGCCTCATCCGCCGCCGCGAGACCTACGCGGACCTGATGGCGACGGACGTGTGGGGGGAGTAGCGGTCAGTTGACAGTCGACAGTCGACAGTTCACAGTTGGGCTTCTCGGTTGTAGGCCTTCGGCGGTCACCACCAGCCGGGGTTCGCGGCTCCTGTTGTCTTCCGTCCGTTGTCTGCTGTCTGTTCGCGAAGCAGTGCAGTGTCCTGTTCGCGACGCGGATCCGCTTCATGTCCGGGGATCTCATGACTGACCCCGTCCGCGTCCTCATCACGTTCGCGCTGGAAGACGACCTGGTGGAGCAGGTCCGGTCGGTCGACCCGGCGCGCATCGAGGTCGACATGCTGGGGCACGAGCAGCGCCGGCTGCTCCGCGGCTTCAAGTACCCCAGCGAGCGGGAGCGCGAGGCGGTGGCGCAGGGGCTGCAGGGCGCGTTCGAGCGCGCGGAGGTGGTGTTCGGGTTCTGGGGGGCGGAGCTGCACCAGGCGTTCACCGGCGCAGGATCGCTTCGCGATGTCGCGCCCCACCTGCGCTGGATCCAGCTCACGAGCGCCGGCGCGGACCGGCTGCTGAACAGCGGCTTCGTCGAGCAGGGGATCACAGTGACGACCGTCAGCGGGCTGCACGCGACGCCGATCGGCGAGTATGTCATCGGCGCCATCCTCATGTTCGCGAAGGGCGCGCCGCGGACGATGCGGGCGCAGCTCAAGCGCGAGTGGACGCGCTTTGCGCCGACGGAGGTGCGCGGCAAGACGGTCGGCATCATCGGCTTCGGGCACATCGGCGAGGAGGTGGGGCGTCTGGCGAAGGCGTTCGGCTGCCGCGTCATCGCCACGCGCCGCTCGGCGACAGAGGCGTCGTCCCACCCCTGCGCGGATGAGCTGCTGCCGCCGTCGGGGATGCGGCGCGTGCTGGCGGCGAGCGACTACGTCGTGCTCAGCATGCCGTTGACGCCGGAGACGCGGGGCCTGATCGGCGAGAAGGAGCTGCGGATGATGAAGCCGGCGGCGGTGCTGGTGAACATCGCCCGCGGCGCCGTCGTCGTCGAGGCGGATCTCGTGCGCGCGCTGCGCGAGGGCTGGATCGCCGGGGCGGCGCTGGACGTGTTCGAGCGGGAGCCGCTGCCGGAGGACAGCCCTCTGTGGGACCTGGAGAACGCCGTCATCACGCCGCACATCTCCGGCGGCACGGAGATCTACAACCAGCGCGCCGTGGAGATCTTCTGCGACAACCTGCGCCGCTACCTGGCGGGCGAGCCGCTGCGCAACGTGGTGGACCCGGCGCGCGGATATTGATGGTGAGGCACGAGGGATACGTGCACCTGTGCATTGACGCCGCGGATGACCGGCCGGGGATCGCGCTCGCGCGAGACGGTCAGGTGATCGCGCAGCATGTCTGGGAGACGAAGCGGAATCACTCCGTCGAACTGCTGCCGAACGTCGACCGGCTGATCGCTGATGCCGGCGCGACGAAGGGCGCCCTCGGCGCTGTGTTCGTGGATATCGGGCCGGGCGGGTACGCTGCGCTGCGCGTCGGCGTCAGCGTCGCGAAGGCGATCGCGCACGGTCTCGCCATCCCCATCGCGGGCATCGGGCGGCTGGAGCTGGACGCGCGGCTGGCGGGCGCCGCAGAGGGCCGGCGCGTCGTCGCCGTGCACCGCGCCGGCCGCGGCGAATACGCGTGGGCGGCGTACGCGCGGCGCGACGGCGCCTGGG
>DATMAH010000091.1:0-11946 GCA_035583735.1 Dehalococcoidia bacterium | reverse complement strand
CGGGCCGGCCTCGCCGCGCACGGTGTGCAGCACCGCCGTCTTGAGCCCGGAGAACGAGAAGTCGTCGCTGCCCTTGAGCCAGGCGCGCGGGAGGCGAAGCGCCGGCTTCGGCGCGTCGCGGGCGGTGCGCTCGATCGCCGGGCCACCCGGGAAACCCAGCCCCAACAGGCGTCCCACCTTGTCGAACGCCTCGCCGGCGGCGTCGTCGCGCGTGCGGCCCAGGCGGCGATAGCGGCCGTGGTCCGTCATCAGCACCAGGTCGGTGTGGCCGCCGGACACGATCAGCCCGAGGGCCGGCAGCCCGGGCGGCGCGTACGGCCGGCCCTCCACCTCGATCCAGGCGGCGTAGAGGTGCGCCTCCAGGTGGTTGATGCCGAGCAGCGGCTTCTCGTGCGCCCAGGCGAGCGCCTTGGCCGTGTTGACGCCGACGAGCAGCGCGCCCGACAGTCCCGGCCCCGCCGTGACCGCGACGCCGCCGATGTCGTCCCAGCCGGCGCCGGCCTCCGCCAGCGCGGCGTCGGTCACCTGCAGGATCACCTCCAGGTGGTGACGCGACGCCACCTCCGGCACGACGCCGCCGTACTTCGCGTGCAGGTGGAACTGCGAGGCGATGACGTTCGACCGCAGATGACGGCCGCCCTCGACGACGGCTGCCGCCGTCTCGTCGCACGATGTCTCGATGCCGAGGATGAGGGTCCGGGGGTTCACAAGTCGCGGTCCCAGCGCACAGACGGCAGTTCACAGTCTACAACGAGAACCTAGCCTAGGCCGCGGACCTAAAACCAGGGACCGCAGCGACGCATGCTCCCGCTCAGGGCGGCGGCGCTGTCAACGACCGCCGGCAACTCACTGTGAACTGGGAACCGTGGACTGTGGACTGTGGACTTCTCCCGAGCCCGGCCGCCGGGAGCTGGCCGCCGGGAGCGCTTCGCCCCCCACCGGCAGGTCGACCGCGTGGCGGCGTAACTCGGCTTCGATGCGGCGCGCCGCGTCGGGGTCGGGCTCGCAGAGCGGCAGCCGCCAGCCGCCGACGCCGAAGCCGGCGACGTTCAGCGCGTGCTTCAGCGGGATCGGGTTCGTCTGCACGAACAGCGCCTCGATCAGCGGCAGCAGGCGCCGGTGGGTGCGCGCCGCCTCTGTCACGCGCCCGGCGACGATGTCGGCGATCATCCCCGCGATCTGGCGTCCCACCAGGTGTGAGGCGACGCTGATGACGCCCCAGCCGCCGAGCGAGACGACGGCGAAGGTGTCCTCGTCGTTGCCGGACCAGACGCGGAACTCCGGCCCCGCGCCCTCGATCACGCGGGCGATCTGCGTGAAGTCGCCGCTCGACTCCTTCACGCCGGCGATGTTGCCGATGCGGGCGAGACGGAGCTGCAGCTCCGCCGTCATGTTGACGCCGGTGCGGCCGGGGATGTTGTAGCAGATGCAGGGCAGGTCCACCGCCTCGGCGATCGCCGCGAAGTGGCGGTACATCCCCTCCTGCGTCGGCTTGTTGTAATAGGGCGCCGTCAGCAACAGCGCGTCGGCGCCGGCCCGCTGCGCCTCGCGCGAGTATTCGACGCTGTCGGCTGTGCAGTTGTCGCTGGAGCCGGCGATGACGGGCGCGCGATCACCGACGGCGTCCTTGACCTCGCCCCAGAGGCGGTACTTCTCCGGCTGCGTCAGCGTCGGCGCCTCGCCGGTCGTGCCGGTCACCACCAGGCCGTCGGAGCCGGAGTCCAGCAGCGCCAGCGCGAGGCGGCGCGCCCGGGCGTAGTCCACCTCGCCGTCCGGGGTGAACGGCGTCGCCATCGCCGTCAGTACGCGTCCCAGCTCCATGTCTCGTGCCTGCCTGCTGCCCGCCGCCCGGCCTCTGCTAGACCAGCGAGCGCTTGATCAGCTCCTCCGCGATCTGGATCGCGTTCAGCGCGGCGCCCTTGCGGATGTTGTCGCAGGAGATCCACATCGCCAGCCCGTTGGGGTTCGACATGTCCTCGCGGATGCGGCCGACGAACACCTCGTCGCGGCCCGTCGCCCCGAGCGGCGTCGGGTAGAGCGCCACCGACGGCTCATCCTGCACGACGACGCCCGGCGCCGCGCGCAGCGCCTCGCGCGCGTCGTCCGCGCTCATCGGCCGCTCGAACTCGATGTGCGCCGCCACGCTGTGCGCGTAGAAGACGGGGACGCGCACGCACGTCGCCGAGAGCGCCAGCTCCGGCTCGTGCATGATCTTGCGGGTCTCCGCCATCATCTTCCACTCCTCCTTCGTGTAGCCGCTGTCCATGAACGTGTCGACGTGCGGCAGGAGGTTGAAGGCGATGCGGTGCGGATACGTGTGCGGGGCCACGTCCTCGTCGCCCTGCGCCCAGCGGCGCGTCTGCGTATCCAGCTCGCCGATGGCGGCCGTGCCGGTGCCGGAGACGGACTGGTACGTGTCGGCGACGATGCGGGTGACGCGGTTGAGCCTGTGCAGCGGCCAGACGCACATCACCAGCGGCGTCGTCGAGCAGTTGGGGATGGCGAGGATGCCCTTGTGCCCCTCGACGTCGTCCGCGTTCACCTCCGGGACCACCAGCGGCACGTCGGGCTCCTGGCGCCAGACGCTCGAGTCGTCGATGACGACGGCGCCCGCGTCGCGGGCGATGGGCGCATACTCGCGCGAGGCCGCCCCTGAGGCCGAGATGAAGACGAAGTCGGCGCCCTTGAACGCGGCAGGCGTGGTCGCTTCGACGGTGATCTCCGTCTCGCCGAAGCGGATGCGCTTGCCCGCGGAGCGCTCCGTCGCCAGCAGCTTGAGGCCGCCCACCGGGAACTTGCGCTGCGCGGCGATCTTGAGGAACTCGAGGCCGACGACGCCGGTGGCGCCGACGACGGCGACGTTGTACTGCTTGCCCGGCATCCGGTCGCTCCCGCGGCTGGGTCTCGTGGGTTGCCACAGGGTAGCCGGTTTGGCGCGCGCTACGGAAGCGAGCGGTCCGCGCGCCGGGCGTACTGGAGCAGGTACAGCGCCGGCAGCACGCCGGCGCTGCTGACGAGGGCGAGCGCCAGCGCCCAGCGCGTCTGCCGCAGGCGCAGCGCGCGCGTCACGGCGACGACGCGCAGCACGATATCGGCCAGGACGAACGGCCAGAGCGGGGCGGGGATGCGGCGGTGACGGCTCATCCGGTGGTCCCGACGCCGATGAGGCTGCCGATGGCGTAGGTGATCGTCGCCGCGATGGCGCCGATGCCGAGCTGGCGCAGCCCGGAGAAGATGGCGCTGCGGCCCGTGAAGAGCGAGACGCCGGCGCCCACGGCGAACAGCGCGACACCGCTCAGCGCGAGCGCCAGCCCGAAGTTCAGCCAGCCATCGCCGAACAGGTACGGCGCCAGGGGGACGACGGCGCCGGCCGCAAACGAGGCGAACGACGACGCCGACACGCCCCAGGGCGAGCCGAGTTCGTCCGGGTTCAGCCCCAGCTCCTCGCGCGCCAGCGTCTCCAGCGCGACGCTGCGGTCGCCGATGATGCGCGTCGCGAGGGCGTCCGCCTCGGCGTCGGGGACGCCCTTCGCCCGGTAGATGAGCGCCAGCTCGCGCCGCTCCTCCTCCGGGTCCGTCTCCAGCTCCTGCGCTTCCAGCTCGAGCTGGCGCTCGAACAGCTCCCGTTGCGAGGTGACGGAGATGTACTCGCCGGCGCCCATCGAGAAGGCGCCCGCCAGCAGGCCGGCGACGCCGGCCAGGATGATGAAGCGGCCGTCCGGGTTGGCCGCGGCGACGCCGATCACGAGCGACAGGTTGGAGACAAGGCCGTCGTTCACGCCGAAGATCGCCGCGCGGAACTGGCCGCCGGCGTCGACGCGGTGCCAGCGCTCGTGCCGGGCGATGCCGGCGACATCGGTCGTGGCGCCGCCGCCCGCCAGCGCCCGCATCGTGCGCGAGTGCTGGCGCTCGTCGCGCGCCATCTCGGGGCCGGCCTCCGCCTGCCCCATGTAGTTGTCGAACCCGCTGGACTCCATCGCGCTCACCATGGGCAGCACCGCGCGCGGGCCGAAGCGGTCGGCCAGGAAGCCCATGAAGCGGATGCGGAAGCTGGGCCGCCGGGGCGGCGGCTCGACGCCGGCGGCGCGCAGCTTGTCGGCCCAGCGCTCCAGGTGCCGCCGCTCCGTCGCGGCCAGCTCCATGAAGATGCGCGCCCGCTCCGGGTCCTTCTCCGCCTTCGCCAGGCGCTCGTAGACGGCGACGCCGTCCACCTCGCCCTGGTAGTTCTCGCGGTAGCGCTTGATGTCTTCGGGCGCCGGGCGAGCGCCGGCTTCGGGGGTGGCGTCGTTCGTGGTCATCGCTTCAGCATAGGCGCGGGGGCGAAAGGCGTCCACGACGGCGCGGACGTCATCCGAAGGGTTGGCGCGCGCGGCGGCCGCCGGTGCCCGCTGTTACACTCAACGCGACCGGCCGGCCATCACAGCAGGAGACGCCATGCTCGCCGCAGCCCTGAACCTCAATCCGGAACGCATCGCCGTCACGGAGTTCGCCGGGGCGATCGGGTCGGGCGCCCGCACGAGCGAGTACGTCCGCATGCTCAAGGCGGTCGAGGAGAACAAGCGCATCCGGGCGCTGGTGATCGATATCGACTCGCCGGGCGGTGGCGCTGGCGCGTCGGAGTTCATCTACCGGGCGGTGAAGAAGGTGGCCGCGCAGAAGCCGGTCGTCGCCTTCATCCGCGGCACGGGCGCCTCCGGCGCCTACATGGTCGCCTGCGGCGCGACGAAGGTGGTGGCGCTGCCGATGGCCGTCATCGGCTCCATCGGCGTCATCTCGATGCGCCCGATGCTGTACGAGATGCTCGAGAAGATCGGCGTGCGCATGGAGGTGACGAAGGCGGGGCGGCTGAAGGACATGTTCTCCAGCTTCCGCGAGCCGACGGAGGAGGAGCGCGCCAAGGAGCAGGCGCTGCTGGACGCCTTCTACCAGCGTTTCGTCGACCTCGTGGCCGACGGCCGCGCGCTGCCCCGCGAGCGGGTGGAAACGCTGGCGACGGGCGAGATCTTCACCGCGCAGCAGGCGCGGGAGCACGGGCTCATCGACCAGCTCGGTGACCTGGACGAGGCGATCGACCTGGCGCAGACGCTGTCCGGCATCCGCGAGCGCAAGGTCACGTACGTGCGGCCGCACCGCAGCCTGCGCGAGCGGCTGCTGGCCGGGACGGCGACCGGGCTGGTGGAGGCGGCGGCCTGGGCCTTCGAGGGCGCCCTGCGGGAGCGCCGGATCGAGTACCGGTAGCGGCCGGCAGCCTGGCGGATCGGGGCGCCGCGGGATACGCAGGCACTGCGGAAACGTGGTACTGACCGCTGCGGAACTCTGGTGCTGGTGGCTGCGGGACAGTGGTACTGATGGCAAATCTGGTACCGACCGCTGGGGAACGCTGGTACTGATGGCTGCGATCCTCGCCCGCGCCTGGCCCGATCTGCGCCTTCTGGGGATACACCCCTAGTGGAGGCTGAAATGAGTAAGAAGAGTGAGCAGATGCTGGCGTGCGACGAACTTTCCAGAAAGTGACGCCTACCGCTTGCGTTAGCCACCCGGCGGGCCGTACAATCCGCTGTTGACTTCCAGAGGCCTCGATCTGTATACTCAGCCTACGGCTAGACAGAATCCCCTTGCCTTCGGAAACCCCCATGTCATGTCCCGTCCAGGGACACTTTTCGTCATCAGGTGATCGCGGTTTCGGCGTACTGTCGCGGTAATCGGATAGAGGAGCGCGCGTAGATGACTGTCCCCACCGACGTCGTCAGCACCCGGTCGTGGGTGCCGGCCAGCAAGAAGTCGTATGCGAAGATCGCACACGTCCTCGACATCCCCCATCTCATCCAGATGCAGCTCGACTCCTTCGGCTGGTTCCAGCGCGAGGGCCTGCGCGAGCTGCTCGACGAGATCAACCCGATCTCCGACTTCACCGGCACGCGCATGGAGCTGCGCTTCGGTGACTACTCCTTCGGCGAGCCGAAGTACTCCGAGATGGAGTGCCGCGAGCGCGACATGACCTTCTCGGCGCCGCTGCGCGTGAACGTCCAGCTCGTCGTCCGCGAGACCGGCGAGGTGAAGGAGCAGGAGCTGTTCATGGGCGACTTCCCGCTCATGACGCCGAACGGCACCTTCGTCATCAACGGCGCCGAGCGCGTCGTCGTCTCCCAGCTCGTCCGCTCGCCGGGCGTCTACTTCACGCTGGAGGTGGACCCGACGACAGGCCGCGAGCTCTGCTACGGCAAGCTGATCCCCAACCGCGGCGCCTGGCTGGAGTTCGAGACCAGCAACAAGGACGTCCTCTCCGTGAAGGTGGACCGCAAGCGCAAGATCCCGGTCACCACGCTGCTGCGCGCCATCGACGAAGAGGAAGGCGTCCCGGAGGCCGAGCTGGGCACGAACGAGCGCATCCTCGCCAAGTTCGCTGACGTGGACACGAACGAGGAGCACCGGTACATCGCGACGACGCTGGAGAAGGAGGCCTCCACCAACAAGACGGAGGCGCTCCTCGATTTCTACCGCCGGCTGCGCCCGGGCGACCCGCCGACCCTGGAAAACGCGCGCGGCCTGCTCAACTCGCTCTTCTTCAACGCGCGGCGCTATGACCTCGGCCGCGTCGGCCGCTACAAGCTGAACCGCCGGCTGGAGATCGACACGCCGCAGGCGATCCGCGTGCTGGAGCCGCGCGACCTCGAGACGATCATCAAGACGCAGATCAAGCTCAACAACGGCATCGGCCGCCCGGACGACATCGACCACCTGGGCAACCGCCGCGTGCGCGCCGTCGGTGAGCTGATCCAGAACCAGTTCCGCGTCGGCCTGCTGCGCATGGAGCGTGTCGTGCGGGAGCGCATGACGATCATCGACCCCGACCAGGCGACGCCGAGCGCGCTGATCAACATCCGCCCCGTCGTCGCCTCCATGAAGGAGTTCTTCGGCGGGTCGCAGCTCTCCCAGTTCATGGACCAGACCAACCCGCTGGCGGAGCTGACCCACAAGCGGCGCCTCTCCGCGCTTGGCCCTGGCGGCCTCTCGCGCGACCGCGCCGGCTTCGACGTCCGCGACGTCCACTACAGCCACTACGGCCGCATCTGTCCGATCGAGACGCCCGAAGGCCCGAACATCGGCCTCATCGGCTCGCTGGCGACGTACGGCATCATCAACAACTACGGCTTCATCGAGACGCCGTACCGGAAGGTCGTGCGCGAACTGCCGGCGTCGTCGCCCGAGCTTATCGGCCGCTACCTGGCGGAGGACGTCGAGGGCATCCCCGCTGGCACGAAGGTGGACGAGGACGTGGCGAGGCGGCTCCAGCGCACGGGCGACCGCATGGTGCACGTGCGTCCGTTCGTCGGCTCGACCATCGTCTACCTGTCGGCGGACGAGGAGGACAAGTACCGCATCGCGCAGGCGAACGCGATCCTCGACGGCGAGAACCACTTCATCGAAGAACGGGTCGAGGCGCGCTACGGCGAGCGCTTCAGCATGGAGGCGCCGGACGCGCTGGACTACATGGACGTCTCGCCCAAGCAGATCCTCAGCGTCGCCACGTCGCTGATCCCGTTCCTGGAACACAACGACGCGCCCCGCGCGCTGATGGGATCGAACATGCAGCGCCAGGCGGTGCCGCTGGTGCGGCCGGAGACCCCCATCGTCATGACCGGTGTCGAAGGGCAGGCGGCGCAGGACTCCGGCCAGGTGATCCTGGCCGAGGACGACGGCGAGGTGCTCCGCGCCGACGCCCGCAGCGTGCGCATCCGCTACGCCAGCGGCGAGGAGAAGGAGTACTCGCTGCTGAAGTTCGTGCGCTCCAACCAGGGGACCTGCATCAACCAGCGGCCCACCGTCTCCAAGGGCGACCGCGTCCGCAAGGGCGACGCGCTGGCCGACAGCTCGTCGACCGAGAAGGGCGAGCTGGCGCTGGGCCAGAGCGTGCTCTGCGCGTTCATGTCCTGGCAGGGCTACAACTTCGAGGACGCGATCATCCTGTCGGAGCGCCTGGTGCGCGACGATAAGTTCACCTCCATCCACATCGAGAAGCACGAGGTGGAGTCGCGCGACACGAAGCTGGGCCCGGAGGAGATCACGCGCGACATCCCCAACGTGGGCGAGGAGTCGCTGCGCGACCTCGACGAGAACGGCATCATCCGCATCGGCGCCGAGGTGAACTCCGGCGACATCCTCGTCGGCAAGATCACGCCGAAGGGCGAGACGGAGCTGACGGCGGAGGAGAAGCTGCTGCGCGCGATCTTCGGCGAGAAGGCGCGCGAGGTGAAGGACACATCGCTGCGCGTGCCGCACGGCGAACGCGGCAAGGTGATCGACGTCAAGGTCTTCCGCCGCGACACGCACGACGAGCTGCCCGCCGGCGTCAACGAGCTGGTGCGCGTCTCGATCGCGCAACGGCGCAAGGTGTCCGAGGGCGACAAGATGGCGGGCCGCCACGGCAACAAGGGCGTCGTCGCCCGCATCCTGCCGGTGGAGGACATGCCGTACCTGGAAGACGGCACGCCTGTCGACATCATCCTCAACCCCATCGGCGTGCCGAGCCGCATGAACGTCGGCCAGGTGCTGGAGACGCACCTGGGCTGGGCGGCGAACAAGCTGGGCTTCCGCGCCGTCACGCCCGTCTTCGACGGGGCCAGCGACCGCCTCATCGAGGACGAGTTGGCGCGCGCCTGGCTCGCCGAGCAGGCGGGCGCGATCAAGACCGGCGCCTCCGGCAACGGCATCGCCGCGGGCGACGGCCGCACGATGGCCGGCATCCCGTACGAGCGGCTGGACCTGCCGACGTTCGAGGCGTGGCTGACGCAGCAGGGCATGGACGCGCGCGAGGTGCTGGACGAGACGCGCCTCGGCGTCGCGAAGCGGGTCTGCCTGGAGTACTGGCTGGAGCACGTCATCGGCGACAAGCGCGTGAAGGGGCTCTCGGCGGAGAAGCTGGACGAGAAGGTGGCGGACGCGGCGGCGGCCGGCTACGCGCCGCCGACGTGGGGCAAGCAGGTGCTGATCGATGGCCGCAGCGGCGAGCCGTTCGACCAGCCGGTGACCGTCGGCAACATCTACATGCTGAAGCTGGTGCACCTGGTGGAGGACAAGATCCACGCCCGCAGCACCGGCCCGTACTCGCTGATCACGCAGCAGCCGCTGGGCGGCAAGGCGCAGTTCGGCGGCCAGCGCTTCGGCGAGATGGAGGTGTGGGCGCTCGAAGCATACGGCGCCGCGCACATCCTGCAGGAGCTGCTGACGGTGAAGTCCGACGACATCGTCGGCCGCGTGAAGGCGTACGAGGCGATCGTCAAGGGCGAGGACGTGCTGGAGCCGGGCGTCCCGGAATCGTTCAAGGTGCTCGTGAAGGAGCTGCAGAGCCTCGGCCTGTCCGTCGAGGTGCTGAACGAAGAGGAAGAGTCGGTGGAGTTCGTGGAAGAGGGGGACGAGATGCCGCAGCTCGAGGGCATCAACATCTCCGGCTTCGAGAAGGGTGAGGACCGAGTCAGTGCTTGAGGTAAACGACTTTAACGCCGTGCGTATCTCGCTGGCCTCGCCGGAGCAGATCCGGTCGTGGTCGTACGGGGAGGTCACCAAGCCCGAAACCATCAACTACCGCACGCTGAAGCCCGAGAAGGACGGCCTCTTCTGCGAGAAGATCTTCGGGCCCACCAAGGACTTCGAGTGCTACTGCGGCAAGTACAAGCGCGTCCGCTACAAGGGCATCGTCTGCGACAAGTGCGGCGTCGAGGTGGCACGGTCGAAGGTGCGCCGCGAGCGCATGGGCCACATCGAGCTGGCGTCGCCGGTGAGCCACATCTGGTTCGTGAAGGGCACGCCCAGCCGCCTGGGCCTGCTGCTCGACATCTCGCCGCGCTCGATCGAGCGCGTGCTGTACTTCGCGCAGTTCATCGTCACGTCCGTCGACGAGACGGCGAAGAAGCGGGTCATCGACCACCTGAAGGAGGAGATGGACCGCGAGGCGGACCGGCGTGAGGCCGAGTTCGGCGCGCGCCTGCAGGAGCTGCGCGACGCGCTCGCCGCGGCGGAGGCGGCGATCAACGAGGACCGCGACCGCAAGCTCGCGGCGCTGGAGACGGAGCGCCAGGAGAAGGCCGACGCCCTGATGCAGCAGGCCGTCGAGTACCAGGAGGAGCTGTCGGAGCAGATCGGCAAGACGGCGCGCAAGGGGTACCGGCTGGGCGACCGGCTCGTCATCGAGCGCGGCACCGTCATCGAGAAGAGCGCCGTCAACAGCCTGAAGAAGACGGCGCAGCAGGCCATCGCCGCGCTTGAGGCCGACGTGAAGAAGCGGCGTGAGGACATCAACCTCGTCGCGAACGCGTCGCTGGAGCAGAAGCGGAACGAGATCGGCGAGGAGCTGCGCCCGCTCGAAGAGCGGGTGGGCGGCGAGCGCGAGGCCGTGTACCAGGAGTACCAGCAGCGCATCGCCGAGATCGAGGAGCTCGTCGACCCGGCGGAGAACGACAAGATGCAGCTCCTGCCGGAGTCGAAGTTCCGCGACATGCAGGACCGCTACGGCAACATCTTCGAGGCCGGCATGGGCGCCGAGGCTGTGCTGCAGATCCTCCAGCGCCTGAACCTGGAGAAGCTGCGCGAGAAGCTGCAGGGCGAGATCCACTCGACCTCCGGGCAGCGCCGCAAGAAGGCGACGAAGCGCCTGAAGGTGGTGGAGTCGCTGCGCAAGTCCGGCAACAAGCCGGAGTGGATGATCTTCACCGTGCTGCCGGTGATGCCGCCGGAGCTGCGCCCGATGGTGCAGCTCGATGGCGGCCGCTTCGCCACCTCCGACCTGAACGACCTCTACCGCCGCGTCATCAACCGCAATAACCGCCTGAAGAGGCTGCTGGAGCTGGGCGCGCCGGAGATCATCATCCGCAACGAGAAGCGCATGCTGCAGGAGGCCGTCGACTCGCTGATCGACAACGGCCGCCGCGGCCGCGCCGTGGCCGGGTCCGGCAACCACAAGCTCAAGAGCCTCAGCGACATGCTGAAGGGCAAGCAGGGGCGCTTCCGCCAGAACCTGCTGGGCAAGCGCGTGGACTACTCCGGCCGCTCCGTCATCGTCGTCGGCCCGGAGCTGAAGCTGCACCAGTGCGGCCTGCCGAAGCGCATGGCGCTCGAGCTGTTCAAGCCGTTCGTCATGCATGCGCTCGTCGACCGCGGGCTGGCGCACAACATCAAGAGCGCCAAGCGCATCGTCGAGCGGGCGCGGCCGGAGGTGTGGGACGTCCTCGACGACGTGATCCGCACGCGGCCGGTGCTGCTCAACCGCGCGCCGACGCTGCACCGCCTGGGCATCCAGGCGTTCGAGCCAGTGCTCATCGAGGGCAGCGCCATCCAGATCCACCCGCTGGTCTGCACGGCGTTCAACGCGGACTTCGACGGCGACCAGATGGCGGTGCACGTCCCGCTGTCGCGAGAGGCGGTGGCGGAGGCGCGGCAGATCATGCTCTCCACCAAGAACCTGCTCTCGCCCGGCTCGGGCGAGCCGATCATCGCGCCGACGCTGGACATGGTGCTGGGCTGCTACTACCTGACCGTGCAACGGCCGGCGGAAGACGCCGCAAAGGTGCCGACCTTCGGCAGCAGGGAAGAGGCCCGCTACGCCTACGACCTGGGCATCATCAAGCTGCAGCAGACCATCAAGGTCCGCGTGCCATACGAGAAGCCGCGCGACCTCGCGCCGCAGCCGGCCCCGGCGTTGCCCGCTGCGAGCCCGGACCTGCTTGCGGCGGATGGGGCGACGACGGACGTGTTCGGGGCGCAGGAAGCGCCGGCAGTAGGCGCCGCCGAGACGGCGGACGTCACGCGCACCGATGGTGATGGCGCCATGCCGGAGCCCTCGCCCAACGCAGGGCGCACGGAGATCATCGAGACGACGGTGGGGCGTCTGCTGTTCGACGAGATCCTGCCGGCGGGCGTAGCGGCGGCCGTCACCGGCGGCATCGACTTCAT
>DATMAH010000090.1:0-3550 GCA_035583735.1 Dehalococcoidia bacterium | reverse complement strand
AAGCGGCTGATAGCATCGGGAGACGTTGCCGGGACATGACGTAGGCACGTCCCGCCATGCCAGCCGATGTGACAGCCGCGCTCGCGCGGCGGGACCGGCCGGCAAGCCGCTCAGCCGTCGTGGTCGACAGGGATGGATGGGAACGATCGCGGCGGCGTCAGGCGCATCACGCAACTAAAGGAGACGCAAGCCATGACGACAGGCCCGCTGGTGATGGCGGTCGACGACGAAGCGGGGATCCTGCGTCTCATCAAGCTCGAGCTATCGACCCAGGGCTTCCGGGTGGTGACGGCGGAGAACGGTGAGCAGGCGCTGCAGGTGGCGGAGGAACACCGCCCGGACATCGCCCTGCTCGATATCGTCATGCCGGACATCTCCGGCCTGGAGGTGATGCGCCGCCTGCGCGAGCGGAGCGACATCCCGATCATCCTGCTCACGGCCAAAGGCAGCGACGCCGACAAGGTGCGCGGCCTGGAGCTCGGGGCCGACGACTACCTTGCCAAGCCGTTCTCGCCGGAGGAGCTGACCGCGCGCGTGCGGGCGGTGCTGCGCCGGGCCGTGGGCTCCTCCGGGCTGGAGAACATCGTCCGCATCGACAACATCGAGATCGACCTGAACCGGCGGCTGGTCAAGCGCGATGGCGAGCTGATCGCGCTGACGCGGACGGAGTGGATGCTGCTGCAGCACTTAGCGGCGAATGCTGGTAAGGTGATGCTGAACACCGAGCTGCTGAGCAAGGTGTGGGGGCCGGAGTACCGGGGCGACCTGCAGTATCTCCGGGTCTGGGTGTCGCGGCTACGGCGCAAGCTGGAGCCGGACCCCTCGAACCCCCGGTTCATCAAGACGTTCCAGGGCATCGGCTACATGCTGGACAACCAGCAGGGCGAGGCCGCGGAGGGTCCGGCGGAGGATGCCGAAGCGAGCGAGCAGGACGCCGACATCACGCAACCCGCGTAACAGCGATTTCACCAGCCCCACCGCTCTGAAGGCGCTCCCTCCCCCGGGGAGCGCCTTCGCTTTGCAGATGCAACATGCCGCCGATGCGCGCGCGGCGCGCTGTCATGCGGTCTGCAGCCCGCGCCTGCGACGATTTCGGCATGATGGTGAAGCGGCGCGACGAGCCGGGTGACGCCAGCCCGCTGGTGCCGGACACCGATGCGCTTGACGAGATCGCTGCGGCCGCGCGCGGCTGCCGCGCCTGCGACCTCTGGACGACGGGCACGCAGACGGTCTTCGGCGAAGGGCCGGCGCGGGCGCGCATCGTCCTCGTCGGCGAGCAGCCGGGCGACGAGGAGGACCTGGCGGGCCGGCCGTTCGTCGGGCCGGCGGGACGGCTGCTGGACCGCGTCCTGGCGGACGCGGGGATCGACCGCACGCAGGCCTACGTGACGAACGCGTGAAGCACTTCAAGTGGGCAGGCACGCGCGGCAAACGGCGCATCCACAAGAAGCCGAACGCGCGCGAGATCCGCGCCTGCCGCCCGTGGCTGGAGGCGGAGCTGCGCGCGCTCGGGCCGGAGCTGGTGGTGCTGCTGGGCGCGACGGCGGCGCAGTCCGTGTTCGGGCCGGCGTTCAAGATCACGGAGCGCCGCGGCGAGGTGCTGCGCGGCCCCGGTGGCCTGCGATACGTGGCCACGGTGCATCCTTCGTCCGTGCTGCGCGCGCCCGACGACGAGACGCGGCGGATCGAGCGTGAACGCCTGGTGCGCGACCTGCGCGCCGCCATGTCGGCGGCCACTCTCCGGACGTGACGCGCGCTTGACGCCCTGAGATCGCCGTCGCTAGACTCGCCGGGGCCGCCGGAGTCTGCGCACGCGGGCTGGAGGGGCGGACGGCGAAGCCGGGATCGGGGGCCAGCAACTGCTCGGGGGCATCGAAGAGGCGCTGCTCGACTTCATCGAGGCCACGTACGACGCCATCGGCTGGCCGGGCGTGGCGATGCTGATGGCGCTCGAAACGGTCGTATTCCCGATCCCGAGCGAGATCGTGATGCCGTTGGCGGGCTGGAAGCTGATCGAGGATGAGGGGCGGGCGTGGTGGTGGGTGATCATCGCCGGGCTGATCGGCGGATCCGGCAGCACGCTGGGGTCGCTGGGGCTGTATTACGTCTCGCTCTGGGGCGGGCGGCCGCTGGTGGTGCGCTGGGGCAAGTACTTCCTCATCTCGCACGATGACATCGCGCAGGCGGAGCGCTTCTTCGAGCGCTGGGGGACGTTCGCCATCTTTTTCGGGAGGATGGTGCCGCTGGTGCGCTCGCTGGTGACGGTGCCGGCGGGGATCGTACGGATGCCGGTGGCGCAGTTCGCCATCTACACGTTCACCGGATCGTTCATCTGGGCTGTCGGGCTTGCGTACGGCGGGTATAAACTGGGCGAGAACTACGAGGACATCCGGGCGTGGATGTCGCCGGTGGAGTACCCGGTTGCGGCGATCCTCGCGGCGCTCGTGGTCTGGTACGTGTACCGGCACGTAAAGAAGGTCTGGTTCGAGGATCAGGCGAAGGCCGCCGAGACGCCGGACACGATGTCATAGCACCGGTCCCTGGCGGGGTGCCGGCGCGAACGAACACGAAGCAGGCCGCTAGGCGCCGCTCCGGCGACGCCAAGCCTCCAGGGAAGGAGACCGACGGCCCATGATCGTCGTCCGTGCGCTCGCCGCCATCGCGAAACCAGCTCTTGTCTCAGGCGCGCTCGGCGCGGCCGCCATCGGCGGCTGGTTCGCGGCCGACCAGTGGGGGCCGGACGGCGCGCCGACGCCGTTCGCCGCCGTACAGGACGCCGGGCAACGCCTCATCGTCAACGAGTTCGGCGAGGACGCCGATACCATCGTCGCCATCGACCCGGCGGACCCGTCCGTGCGCACCGTCATCGCCACGATCGACCACGCGCCGGGCTGGGGCTCCTTCGCGACGCTCTCGCCTGACGGCCAGAGCATCGCCTACACGGCGATCCCGGCCGACGCGAGCGACCCGGGGCCGGAGACCCCGGCCCACGCCGCCATCGTCGATACGGACGGCACCGTGACGCTGCTGGCGGACGATGTCGACCTGCTCATCGCGCCGGTGTGGGCGCCGGATGGGAGCGGCATCGTCGTACGCAAGAACACGCCGGAGGATGATGGCGCGGGCTCGTTCGAGCTGCTGCTGCTGGGGCGCGACGGCTCGCGCGCGACGCTCACGGCGTGGCAGAGCGCCGCCGTCTTCCCGGTCGCATTCTCGCCCGATGGCGCGACGCTCTACTTCACGACGCTGAACGCCGACGGCACCGACCTCTACTCGATCGCGGCGGACGGCACGGCGGAGACGCCGATCGCGCACCTGAGCGACGAGATCGCGCGCGACTGGCGGCTGTCGCCTGACGGCACCCGGCTCGCGTACTCCGTAGCGGAGAGCGGCCCGCGGCCGGGCGTCGCGGCGCGCGTGCTGGACCTCGCGACGGGCGCCGTCAGCGACGCGATCCCGGCGGACGCCACGCTGGCCGGGCCGCCGGCCACAGGCGTCGCCCGCGGCGAGTTCAATCCGGCGTGGGCGCCCGACGGCGCGCTCGCCGTCG
>DATMAH010000089.1:0-2064 GCA_035583735.1 Dehalococcoidia bacterium | reverse complement strand
TTCGGCGACGAGCCGGAGTGGCTGCTGGAGCAGCTCGAAGCGGCGGAGCAGCGCTTCGCCAGGGCGGCGACGGAGTGGCACGAGCACCTGCTGACGACAGGCCGCCGCATGGCGCGTCGTTGACGCCGGGCCCCACCCGGCGGCTCCGGGTGTCCTGATCGCCGTACGCTGGCCCGCGTGCGACCCTCCTTCGACGCAGCGCAACCGGCGCAACCATGGTGTCGTTGCTGTTCGCTGCCGCCCGCCGACATCCGCTGACCAACTACACAATTGGCCACCCCTCTACCCTCCCTCGCCCAAACCCACTACCCTCTCCCTCACACGCAGACGGAGGCCGCGATGATCCACGAGAGCCCCTGGCCGAGCCTTGGCGAGTACGCGCCGCTGACGGTGCCGCAGATGGTCGAGGCGACGGTGCGGCGGCTGCCGGACAAGCCGGCGCTCGTCGCGGGCGATGGCGCCTCGTACACGTACAGCGACTGGTGGACGGCCGTGCGCGGCCTCGCTCGCGCGCTGCAGGACGATGGCGTCGCGCCGGGCGACATGATCGCCATCTTCGCGCCAAACTCTGTCGAGTACGCCGTCGCGTTGCACGCCGGGCTGCTGATCGGCGCCACGGTCACCACGCTCAACCCGCTCTACCGCGAGCGCGAAGTCGAGCATCAGCTCAACGACTCCGGCGCGAAGCTCGTCTTCACGCTGTCGGCGCTGAAGCCGCTCGTCGAGGAGGTGAAGGAGCACCTGCCGGAGCTGGCGAAGGTCGTCGAGCTGGGAGGCGTCTGGGACATGGCGAAGTCGGCCAACGGCGGACCGGCGCCGGCGCAGATCGACCCGCTCACGCAGGTTGCCGTGCTGCCGTACTCGAGCGGGACGACGGGGCTGCCGAAGGGCGTGATGCTGACGCACCAGAACCTGACGGCGAACATCCGCCAGACGATGGCGCTGAAGATGACGACGGAACACGCCGTCATGCTGGACTTCCTGCCCTTCTATCACATCTACGGGATGATGGTGCTGCTGAACTGCGGCCTCGTCGCCGGCGCCACGCAGGTGATCCTCCCGCGCTTCGACCCGGAGGCGGCGCTGCACCTGATCCAGCGGCACCGGGTCACCGACCTCTACGTCGTGCCGCCCGTGCTGCTGGCGATGGTCGGCCAGCAGTCGAGGCTGTCGTCGTTCGACCTGTCGTCGCTGCGGTTCATCATGTCGGGCGCGGCGCCGCTGCCGCTGGAGGTGGGACGGCAGGCGCAGCAACTGCTGAAGTGCACCGTGATGCAGGGCTACGGCATGACGGAGTCGAGCCCGATCACGAACGTCAACCCTCTCTCCAACCCGCGCGAGGGCACCGTCGGGCCACCGGTGGCGGACACGCGCGAGAAGATCGTCAGCCTCGACACCGGCGACGTGCTGCCGCCGGGCGAGATCGGCGAGCTGCTGGTGTACGGGCCGCAGGTGATGCAGGGCTACTGGGGCCGCCCCGACGCGACGGCGGAGACGATCACGCCGGACGGCTGGCTGCGGACGGGGGACATCGCGTCGGCGGACGCGGACGGCTACGTGCGCATCCACGACCGCAAGAAGGAGATGATCAAGTACAAGGGCTACCAGGTCGCCCCGGCGGAGCTGGAGGGGCTGCTGATGGAGCACCCCGGCGTGCGGGACGCCGCCGTCATCCCCATGGCGGACGCCGAGGCCGGCGAGGTGCCGAAGGCATTCGTCGTGCCGCACGACCCCGCGTCGATCGACCTTGACGGCGTGCTGGCGTTCGTGGCGGAGAAGGTGGCGCCGTACAAGAAGATCCGCCATATCGAGATCGTGGAGGCGATCCCGAAGAACGCCAGCGGCAAGATCCTGCGCCGCCAGCTCATCGAGCAGGAGCGCGCGAAGGGCGGATAGCGGCCGACGCGTACCGGAGGTGAGAGGTCGGAGGCTGGGTGGGCGCCCCGAGCGCGCTCATCCGGCTGACGGCACGCCGCTGTCCTATCGCACGGCCTCCGCACGAATCACCGTGACCAGTCACCAATCACCAATCACCAGTCACCAATCACCAGTCACCAATCACCA
>DATMAH010000088.1:0-5119 GCA_035583735.1 Dehalococcoidia bacterium | reverse complement strand
GACCCGCGGCCCGGCCGCGCCAGCGATCTCTGGCTGCAGTCCGGCATCCCGCTCGCCACCGCGGAGGAAGAGTTCCGCCGCTCCGCCGTCCTCGACGCCGTCTTCCCTGGCGCCATGCGCGAGTCGCCGCAGGCGATCGCCGTCTACTTCATCGGCGCGAACGGCGCCGTCCGCTACCACCCGCCCATTGACCTGCACACGCAGCTCCCGCCGGACGGCGACATCCACGAAGTCGCCGTCGGCTACCTGGAGACCGCGCCCGGACAAAACCCGAACCGCCGCACCGTCTGGATGCCGCCCTACGACGACCCGGCCGGCCGCGGCCTGATGGTCAGCGCGCTCACCCCGATCTGGGACGGCACGCGCTTCCTCGGCGTCACCGGCATCGACATCTCGCTCGACCGGCTCATCGGCCTCATCAACGATGTGAAGCCCACCGAAAACGGCTACGCCTTCATGCTCGGCGGCGACGGCGAGCTCATTCCGACCTCCTCGGTCGACGAGCTGGACGCCATGCTCGATGGCCCCGAAGGCGGCGGGCTCTCCGCCACGCTCGACCGCATGCGCGCGCGAGAGACCGGCGTCGACCGCCTCACGCTCGACGGCCAGGACGTCTTCATCGCCTACGCGCCCTACCCGGAGATCGGCGGCAGCCTCGCGCTCGTCGCGCCGGTCGAGGACATCCGGCAGCAGGCAAACACGGCGCACGTCGCCAGCGCCATCGACCGCGAGGGACAGCGCACGGTCATCTTCACCATCATCGTGCTGGGGTGCCTCTTCATCGCCGCGCTGGCCGCGGGCGCCGTCGTGAACAGCCGGCTGCTCATGCAACCCATCGGCGCGCTGGTGCAGGGCACGCGCCGCGTCGCCGCAGGCGACCTGCGGGCAGCCATCCCCGTGCGCTCGTCCGACGAGCTAGGGTTGCTCGCCAACTCCTTCAACGAGATGACGGCGGAGCTGGCGTCGGCGCGCGTCCGCCTCGAAGAACGCAACGCCGCCCTCCAGTCCGAGGTCGCCGAGCGCATGCGCATCGAGGAGGAGCTACGCCGCAGCGAGGGCCTGTACCGCAACCTCGCGCGCAACCTGCCGGACGGCGCGGTCCTCCTCTTCGACCACGACCTCCGCTACACCATCGCCGACGGCGCCGTCCTCAGCAGCATCGGCATGTCGAGCGAGCAGCTCGTCGGACACACCGTCGACGAGCTGTTTGGACCGCCGCTCTCCACCACGCTGGCCGAGAATTACCGTACGGCCCTGGCCGGCGCGCCGGTGCAGTTCGAAGTGCCCGTGGACGATACGTGGTTTCTCGTCAGCGTCTCCCCGCTGCGTGACGAGACGGGGCGCGTCTTCGCCGGACAGGCGCTCGCGCTCAACATCACCGAGCGCAAGCGCGCAGAGGAGCAACTGCGCGAGAAGGAAGGCCAGTACCGCAGCATCTTCGAGGCGAGCAGCGAGGCGCTCTTCATCACCGACATGGAGGACCGCATCATCGATGCGAACGCCGCGGCGTGCGCGATGTTCGGCTACACCCTCGACGAGATGCGCGCGCTCCAGCCCTTCGCCCTCATCGTCCCGCAGACGCCGGACGCCATCGAGCACTACATGCGGACGCTGGGCGAGGACCGCGAGTACCGCGCCCGCGCCGTCGGCAGGCGCAAGGACGGCTCGCACTTCCCCGTCGACGTGCTCGGCGCGCCCATCACGTACCAGGGCCAACCGCACATCCTCGGCGTCATGCGCGACATCACCGAACAGGTGGAGTCGGAGCGCGTGCTGGAACAACGCGTCGAAGAGCGCACGCGCGAGCTGGCGTCGCTGCTGGAGGTGGCGCGCGGCCTCACCTCGCAGCTTGATGTCGATGGCGTCGTCCGCGTCATCCTGCGCAACCTCAACGTGCTGCTGAACTCCACCGGCAGCGCCGTCGTCACCATCGAGGACGGCGTCGCCACACACCGCGCGTCCGATACGACAGGGGTCCAGGCCGCCGTTGGCGACCTGCCGGTGCAGTATCCAATGCACCGCTTCGGCCCCATCTGGGCGCGCATGCAGCGCGGCGAGGCCGTCCTCATCGACGACGTGCGCGGCGAGGGCGAACTGCCCGCCGCCTATCGCGCCTTCGCCGGCCCGGCGCTCGACAGCGCCTTCGCCTCCGTCCGCGCCTGGATCGCCGTGCCGATGATGCGCGGCGGCCGCGTCAGCGGGGCGCTCTTCGTCTCGCGCGACGAGCCCGGCTTCTTCACCGAGCGCCACCTCGAGCTGGCGCGCGCCATCGCCAACCAGGCCTCCGTCGCGATCGACAACGCGGGCCTGTACGAGCAGACGCGCGCCCAGGCCGACCAGCTCGCCACGCTGCTCGGCGTCTCGCAGAACATCACCACCACCATCGAGCTGGAACCGCTGTTGCAGCTCATCCTCGACCAGGTCGGGCCGCTCGTGGGCGCGGACCGCAGCGCGTTCATGATCCTCGACGGCGGCGACCTCGTCATGCGGGCGGTCGCCATCGCGCCCGGGACGCCGAACGAAGGCGCGTACGTCACCCTGCTCGGCGCGCGCTACCGCGCCGAAGGCACGCCCTACATGCGGACGCTGCGCTCGCGGCAGCCCATCCTCATCGACGACGTCCTCGCCGCCCGCCCGGAGGCCGCGGCATACCGCTCCCTGGTCGGAGAGGACACGCTGGACCACGAGTTGCTGGGCACCCGCGCCTGGATGGGCATCCCGCTGGTGCTGCAGGACCGCGTCGTCGGCATGCTGGCGCTCTCGCACAGCCAGCCCGCCTACTTCAACGAGACGCACGCTCGCCTGGCCTCCGCAATCGCCAACCAGGCCGCCATCGCCGTCGAGAACGCATTCCTCTACGAGCGCACCCGCCGCCAGACCCAGGAGCTCGCCGCCCTCCTCGAGATCGCACATAGCGTCGCCTCGACGCTCGACCGCGGCCGCCTCGTCACCGTCGTCCTCGACCAGCTTCACGGCATCATCGACTACTACGGCTGCACGGTGTTCGAGCGCGAAGAGGACGCGCTCGTCGTCATCGAGCGCGACGGCAGCAGCGGCGCGCGCATCGCCGTCGTCGACTCGCCGCTCTGGCGCACGATCCTTGCGGGCGAGCCCGTGCTCGTGCACGACATCCACGACCCGGACGACCCCACCGCCCGGGGCTTCCGCGCCGCGGCCGGGCCGCTGCTGCAGACGGCGCTCAGCAACGGGCACGCCTGGATCGCCGTGCCCATCGCGCTGCCGGACCGCGTGATCGGCGTGCTCACGCTCTCCCACAGCGAACCCGGATACTTCAACCCCGACATCGCCCGCACCATCCGCGCCGTCGCCGACCAGTTCGCCGTCGCGCTGGAGAACGCACGCCTCTACGAGGAATCAAGCCGCCGCGCGCGCGAACTCTCCGCCCTCCTCGCCGTCTCGCACGCCGTCGCCTCCACGCTCGACCTCGAGCAGATCGTCGGCGTCGTGCTGGACCAGCTCCGCGTCGTGGTGGAGTACACGGGTTCCTCGATCATCATCGAGCGCCCCGACAGCACCGCCGAGATGATCGAGACGCGCGTGCGCGACGAGAAGCAACGCGGCGCCGGCACACGCTTCCCGCTCGACCCGTCGCATCCGATCTGGCGCGAGATCAAGCAGCTCCGCGCCGTCGTCATCGACGACGTCCGCGCCGACGGCGAGTACGCCGCCGCATACCGCGCTACCGTCGGCGACCAGCTCGACACCATGTTCGGCCACGTCCGGTCCTGGATCGCCGTCCCGCTCGCCGTCGGCGATAAGGCGGTCGGCTTCATCAGTTGCTCGCGCGACGAGCCGGGCTACTTCACCGACCGTCACGTCCAGCTCGCCCGCGCCGTCGCCGACCAGGCCGCCGTCGCCATGGAGAACTCCCGCCTCTATTCGGAGGCCCAGCGCCGCGCACGGGAGATGGAGGCCCTCTTCCGCGCCGACCGCGAGCTCTTCCGCTCCCTCAGCCTGTCCGCCGTCTTCGAGGCGCTGGTCGACGTCATCGTCGACGTGCTGGCGGCTGACAAGGCGCTCGTCTTCACCATCGACCACGAGCGTGGCCGCATGGACCTCGAGGCGCAGCGCAACCTGCAGGGTTCCAGCGCCAGCGCTTTCCGGCAGAGCCTGCTCCAGGCCGCACGCGAGGGCGCCTTCCCGCAACTCACCGCCCCCGCCATATTCGGCGACGGCGTGATCGACAACGCCCACCCCGTCCTGCGCTCGCTCATCGAGGCGGAAGACCTGCGCGCGTCGATCGACGTACCGATCCTCGCCGGCGACCGCCTCCTCGGCGTCTTCGTCGTCGGCTACGAATCGCCGCACCAGTTCTCGCCCGACGAACAGCGCCTCCTCACCTCGCTCGCCGACCGCGCGGCCGTCGCGATCCAGAACGCCGCGCTCTACGAGCGCGCGCAGCAGGCGGCCTCGCTCGAAGAGCGCCAGCGCCTCGCGCGCGAGCTGCACGATTCCGTCTCCCAGGCGCTCTACGGCATCGCGCTCGGCGCCCGCACCGCCCGCACTCAGCTCGACCGCGACCCGGCGAAGGCGGCCGACCCGATGGACTACGTGCTCCAGCTCGCAGAGGCCGGCCTGACGGAGATGCGTGCGCTGATCTTCGAGCTGCGTCCCGAATCGCTGGAGACGGAAGGCCTCGTCGCCGCGCTGGAAAAGCAGGTCGCGGCGACACGCGCGCGCTACGGCCTCACCGTCGATGCGGAGTTCTGCGCCGAGCCGGACATCCCCATCGACGTGAAGGAGGCCGCCTATCGCATCACGCAGGAGGCGCTCCACAACGTCGTCAAGCACGCGCGCGCGTCGCACGTGCACGTGCGCATGCAGAAGGACGCGAAGGAGCTGCTGCTCACCATCACCGATGACGGCGCCGGATTCGACACCGGCGGCTCCTTCCCGGGACACATCGGCCTGCGTTCGATGCGCGAGCGCGTCGCGCGCGCCGGCGGCACGCTGGAGATCACCAGCGCGCCCGGCGAGGGGACGTCGGTCGCCGCCCACATCCCCCTCCACGCCACCTGACGCGCGGGCGGCCGTGCGACAATACGTGAACGGGGCACCATGAGCCCGACGCTCCACGACCTCGCCGGCGAAGACTACT
>DATMAH010000087.1:0-12726 GCA_035583735.1 Dehalococcoidia bacterium | reverse complement strand
GAGGAGCGCCGCCAGGAAGTCGGCGCGCAAGTCCGCCGCGAAGAAGGGCGCGCGGACGTCGGCCGCCAAGAAGTCAGCGCGCAAGTCGGCCACCAAGAAGTCGGCGCGGAAGTCCGCCGCGAAGAAGGGCGCGCGGAAGTCGGCCGCGAAGAAGTCAGCGCGCAAGTCCGCCGGGAGGAGTACGGCGCGCAAGGGCGCGGCGAAGAAGGCGGCGTCGAAGAAGACGGCCCGGACGGGCGCGCGCAAGTCCGCCGCGAAGAAGGGCGCGCGCAAGGGCGCGGCAAAGAAGTCGGCGCGCAAGGGCGCGCGCAAGTCCGCCGCGAAGAAGTCGTCGCGCTAGCGGACAACACAGGGAGACGCGCATGGCCGCGCCGCTCGCGCATCTCCGGATCCTCGACCTGACGTCGGGCGTCAGCGGCCCGTGGTGCACCAAGCTGCTGGGCGACTACGGCGCCGACGTCATCAAGGTGGAGCGTCCGGGGACCGGCGACGAGTCGCGCGGCCATGGCCGTTTCCCGGGCGGCGTGCCGCACCGGGAACGGAGCGCGCTCTTCCTCTGGCTCAACACCTCCAAGCGCAGCGTCACCCTCGACGTCGAGACGGCGTCAGGGCGCCAGATCGCGCTCCGCCTGGCCGCGCACTGCGACGCCGTCGTCACGGACCGCACGGCGAGCGACCTCGAGCGGCTGCGCCTGACGCATGCCGATTTCGCCTCCATGCGGGAGGACATCGCCCTGGTGGCGGTGACGGCGTTCGGCCAGGCGGGGCCGTACGCGGAGTGGCGGGCGACGAATCTCACGTCGTTCTCCGCCGGCGGCCAGCACTACCTCACCGGCGACCCCGACCGCGAGCCGTTGCAGAACGGCGGCTACCAGGCGCTGTACCAGGCCGGCACGTGGGCGTTTGGCGCGACGCTGTGCGCCATCTGGGACGCGAGGCGGCGCGGGCGTGGCCAGGCGGCAGAGGTGGCCGGGCAGGAGGTGATGGCGTCGATCCTCGAGCTGCACCTGCCGGACTACGCGTACCGGAAGTCGGAGGCGCTGACGAAGCGGCGCGGCAACATGGCGACGGCGGCCGTCGGCATCTATCCGGTGATCGACGGCCACATCGGCGTGCACGCGATGCCGAAGAACTGGCCGCAGCTCCTCGACGCGATGGACGCGCACTGGATGGCCAGCGACGAGCGCTTCCGCGACAACCGCGCCCGCCTGCAGCACGACGACGAACTGCTGGCGCAGATGTACCTCTGGGCGGGGAGCGTCACGCGCGCCGAAGCGTACGAGCGCGCTGGGAAGTATCGCGCGCCGATCTCGCCGGTGAACACGGTGCCGGACCTGCTGGCGTCGCCGCATCTCAACGCCCGCGCGTTCTTCCGGGAGATCGAGCACCCGCATGCCGGCGCCATGCGCTATCCCGGCCCGCCGGCGCGCATGCCGGCGACGCCTCCCCGGCCACGCCGCGCGCCCCTGCTCGGCGAGCACACGGCGGAGGTGCTGTGCGGCCTGCTGGGCATGGCGCCGCGCGACCTCGCGCGCCTGGCAGCGGCCCGCGTCGTGTGATTGCGCCGCTGGTCGCGGCGACCCGACGAAAGGAGACTGGATGAACATCCGGACGCCCCTGTGCGAGCTCCTCGGCATCGACGTGCCGATCCTCTCGGCCGGCATGGCAGGAGGCACGGCAGGCGTTGAACTGGCCGTCGCCGTGTCAGAAGCCGGCGGGCTGGGCGCGCTCGGGCTCATCGGCCGCCAGGGGCCGGAGCACGCGCGCCAGATGATCAGGCGGGCGCGCGACCTCACGTCACGCCCGATCAGCGGCAACCTCTGGGCCTTCCTCCTGGAGCAGGTCCCGCAGTTCTTCGACGTGTGCATCGAGGAGCAGATACCGTCGATCACGCTGAGCTTCGGGGACCCGACGCCATGGGTGGCGCGCGCGCACGACGCCGGCATCAAGGTGCTGCACCAGGTGCAGACGGTCGCGGGCGCGAAGCAGGCGGCCGCGGCGGGCGTGGACGTCATCATCGCGCAGGGCAGCGAGGCGGGCGGCCACACGGGCACCGTCGCGACAATGGCGCTGGTGCCGCAGGTTGTGGACGTCGCCGGAGACATTCCGGTCGTCGCCGCGGGCGGCATCGCCGACGGGCGCGGGCTCGTCGCGGCGCTGGCGCTGGGCGCGCAGGGCGTGCTGATGGGCACGCGCTTCGTCGCGGCGACGGAGGCGACGCCACCGGCGCACGGCCACCAGCAGCGGATCATCGCCGCGACGGCGGACGACACGGTCTACACCGACGTCTTCGATATCGTCGACGGGATGCGCTGGCCAGCGGGGATCAGTGGCCGGTCGATCAACACCCCGTTCGCGCAGGAGTGGCACGGCCGCGAGGACGAGCTGGCGGCGGCCCGCGAACGCATTCTCGCCGAGTCTCCCGTGCCGGGAGAGGCGCCCGAACGCGCCCACAGCGCCTACGCCGGCCAGTCCGCCGGGCTCGTCCGGGATGTCCGCCCCGCCGCCGAGATCATCCGCGATATCATCGCGGAGGCAGAGGCCGTGCTTGACCGCCTGGCCCGCTAGCTTCCGATAGCCGCCGTTCGCACCTCGCAGGACGGGAGCAATGGCCCTGCAAGCCGCTATTCACGATGGTGCAGTGTAGGTGGGCAAGCTCCTCGCCGGACGGCAGAAAGGACGCGCACCATGCCATTCCGATTGCTTCTGGTACTGCTGATAGCGGTAGCAGCCGGCCTCGCACCGGCACGGGCATTCGCACAGACGCAGGAGGACGGCGGCGACACGGGAGGCTTCATCTTCCGGGCCGACGGCGACCTCGTGATCCCGGCCGGCCAGACGGTGGAGACGGCGATCGTCGTCGCCGGTGACGCGCAGGTCGCGGGCGAGGTCGGCGAGTTCCTGATGGTGATCAACGGCGACGCCGTGGTCACCGGCCGCGTCGACGGCGACGTGACGGTGATCCGCGGCGACCTCGACCTGCGAGCCGGCTCCGAGATCACCGGCGACGTCAACCTCATCCGCAGCGATATCACGCGCGCGCAGGGCGCGACAGTTGGCGGCGACATCAGCGATGAGGACGGCTGGGGCTTCGGCTGGTGGTGGGCGATCGCTCCCATCTACTTCTGGGTGGCGTTCACGCTCCTGATGGTGCTGGCAGCCCTCATCTTCGCAGCCGTCGGCGGGCGCCAGCTCACCGCCGCGGCGATGGCGATCAGCGACTCGCCGGGCCAGAGCATCCTGGGCGCCGTCATCGTGCTCATCGGCATCCCGCTGCTGGCGGTGCTGGCGCTCGTCACGCTGGTGGGCATCCCGTTCGGGCTGGGGCTGCTGCTGTTCGCGGTGCCGGCGCTGCTGTTCCTGGGCTACGTCGTCACGGCGACGCGCCTGGGCATCGCGCTCACCGGCGCGATGAAGCGCGAATCGCCGGCGCGTGCGGAGGGGCATCCGTACCTGGCGGCCGTCGTCGGCGTGCTCGTCTTCCAGCTCGTCGCGCTGATCCCGGTGCTGGGCGCGCTGGCGGTGATCGTCGGCGGCATCCTGGGTGCGGGCGCGCTGCTGTACACGGCGTGGAGCGCCTGGCGCGGCCCCGGCACCCCCGTGACGGCCGAAGGCGGCCACGCCCCCGGCCCCATGCCGGCGCCGCAGCCGCGGTAGGCGAGGAGTGGACAGTTCACCGTTGTCAGTTTGACGGTTGGCAGCGCGGGCGCCCGCCCGCGCTGTTGCATTGCTGGAGTTGCGCAGACGCAGGCGGCGAACGTCGATTGGGCCGAGCGTCGCTACTCCGTGAGCCGGCGGTAGAGCGTGGGGAGGCGCTGGGGGAGCTGCTCGATGTCGGCGACGACTTCGTAGCCCATGTCCTCGCACATCTGGCCCAGGTAGTCGTGCCCTTCCTTGTCGACGGTCAGCGCGAACGGCGTGATGCCCTTGCGCCGCGCCTCCGTCAGCGCCTGCTTCGTGTCGTGGATGGCGTATTCCTTCTCCGTCCGGTCGCGCCCGTAGCCGTGGTCCTGCGGCCGTCCGTCGGAGACGAGCATGAGGATCTTCACCTTCGCGTCGTAGGTGTCCAGCTTGTGGATGGCGTGGCGGATCGCCGGGCCCATGCGGGTCGAGCGGATGGGTGACACCTTGTCGACGCGCTTCTTCACCTTGTCGCTGAACTGCTCGTCGAAGTCCTTGATCACGTAGAACTCGACGTTGTCCCGCCCGTAGCCGCTGAAGCCGTAGATGCCATAGGCGTCGCCGATGGTCTCGAGCGCCTTGATGAAGAGCACCGTGCTCTCCTTCTCCAGGTCGATGATGCGCTTGGGCGGCGCGATGGCCTGGGCGGCGCGGCGCTGGGCCAGCCACTGGAAGTACTTGCGCGGGTCGTCGTCGAAGTCGTCGTCGTCCGCGTACTTCTGCTTGCGCTTCTCGATCTCCTCGTCGGTCGAGGCGGACATGTCAAGCAGGAACGCCACCGCGACGTCGCGCTCGATCTTGTTGCGGCGCCAGTAGACCTTGTCGGTGTACGACGTGCCGGCCTTGCGCTCGACCGCCCAGTCGATGACGGCGTCGAAGTCGAACTCCTCGCCGTCCAGCAGGCGCTTCATCTTGCGGTACAGCTCCGGCTTCAGCAGCTCGAACTGCTTGCGGGTCTCGGCGACGAGCTGCGCGTGCTCGCGCAGGGCGCCGTCGAAGAACTCCTCGCTCCCCTCGTCCAGCACGCGCTCCTGCACGCGGCACCAGCGCGGCTTGTAGTCGGCGGCGCGGAAGTCCCACTCGTCGTAGTAGAACGACTTCACCTCGACGGGCATCTCCTGCTCGTCGGGCGACTCCTCCACGCCGGGCGTGCCGTCCTGCAGCTCGCCCTGCTGCTGGTCGCCGATGGGCGTGCCGGCCTCCTTCTCCAGGTTCGAGAGGAAGAGGCCCAGCGTCGACGCCAGATCGCCCTCCGCCATCGCGCCGACGGTGATCTCGACGCTCTTCTCGAACAGCTCGGCGAGCTGCTCCTGCGTCAGCGGCGAGAGGCTGGAGTCCTGGCTCACCTCGCCGTCCTTGAGGCGCAGGCGCATCAGAAGCTGCACCAGTTCCGGCTTGAAGTCGCCGCGGAAGTCCACCTGGTCGGGGCTCTCGTAGTCCATCTCCGTGCCCGTGGGCATCGTCTGGCTCTCGCCCTCGCCGCCCTCGCCGGGCGTGGACATCATGAGCTGCATCATGTCCTCGGTGACCGTCTCCCACTCGAAGTCGTCGAGCTGGTCCGGCGGGATGTTCGGGATCTTCGCGGCGATCTCGTAGAGCGCCAGGGTCGCCTCGGCGGTGTCCTCGACGACGGCGCCCTTCTCCTTGAGCGCGAAGAGCGCGCGCAGCGCGTCGGCCAGCAGGGGCCGCAGTGGCGCCGGCCAGATCATCGAGTCGGTCGCGTCCAGGCTGGCGCGGACCAGGTTCTCGACGAACGCCTGGCGCAGCGGCATCTCGCTCGGCAGGCGGCGGCGCTCGACCTCGTTCTCCTGCGTGCGCTGCCACGCGCGCCGGATGCCGCCGTACTCGCGACGCACCAGCGTGTCGATGCGCGTGTCCTCGGCGATGGCGAAGATGTCCGATGCGAGCTGGCGGTCGTCGAACAGGTCGAAGAAGCGCTCCATCTCTGTCAGGTAGCCGCGCTCGCGGCGCTGCTGCGCGCCCGACTCCAGGCGCCGCGCTTCGACCTCATGCCGCCGCGCCGGCAAGACGGCGCCCTCGGCGTTGAAGCGGAAGAAGAAGCTGCCGAACTCCAGGTGGGCGGCCTGGTGCGTGGCGTACACCTTGTAAACCGAGAAGTTCAGCTCGCGCTCGACGAACTCCTCCACGAACTCCGGAAGGAACACCGTCGTGCCTTCGGTGCTGGGCCGCTCCTCGCTCACCCAGCCGATGCCCTTCTCGGCGAGATACGACACCGGCTGGATGCTGACGTTGGTGCCGGTGAGCGCCTTGCAGTAGAGCCGCAGGACCTCGCCCACGCGGGCCAGGTCCACGCGCGACGAGAGCTGCTGCAGCACCTCTTCGCCTTTGCCGGACTCGAGGCGGAAGTACGCTTCGCCGCCCTCCAGGCTCTGTGTCAGGATGCGGTGGCCGGCGGCGTGCCAGTGCGCAAGCTCGCTGACGCGGATGCGCTTCAGCACCTCCGGGGACGACTTGAGGAACTCCATCGCGGCGACGGGCGAGGCCGCCGCCAGCTCCTCGGCCATCGCCAGCAGGTCGTGGTGGCTCTCCTTCGGCACGCCGGCAAGCGCCATCGCGCCCTCCGAGAAAAGCGCGTAGGCATGGCGGCCGCTGCGCCGCGCCACCTCGGCGGCGAGCGCCAGGAAGCGGCTGCGCGCACCCGGGTCGATCGGCTGCAGCAGGTTGGGCGAACGCTCGAAGCAGATGCGCACGTCGGCCCACGACGCGTCGCCGACCGCGGCCGCGAGCACCAGGAAGGGCGCGCGGTCCTGCTTGTCGAGCGCCTGGAACAATGCGGGCGCGGCGTCGAGACAGGCGCCGGCCAGCTCGTACGAGCGCTCGGCCACCTGCTCGACGAGGGCGACGAGGTGGGCGATCTCCTTCAGCGTGAGGGTGCTGAGGATGCCGGGCGACGCGGCAAAGTAGGCGCTGGCGAGCGAGATCGACTTCCAGTGGCCCTTGTACAGCCGTTTCCCGAGCGACGCCCAGTCGATGAGGCTGTGCTCGTCGAGGTAGGCGACGGACTTCGGGCTGGCGCGGAAGAACGCCGCGGCCACGACCGAGGAGTACTCGGCGAGGTCGCGGCCGGCGTGCGCCCAGCGCCGGAACGACGTCGTGTTCAGCGCCCGCATCACCTGGGTGGAGACGCGGAAGTAGTCGACCGCCGCCTCCCACGAGCGGAGCGAATGCTCGGCCAGCTCGACGCCCTCCTCGGCCCACAGGCGGTAGTCCGACTCCGAGAGCACCGGCAGGATGTCGTCCGACGCACGCTTGAACTCGAGCGCGAGGGAGGGAGCGTGCGCCGCGAGCTTGCGCTCGATCATGTCCAGGTACTGCTGGTCGATGGGCATGTGCGAGGGAAGTATATCGCGTGGCTCGGGCGCGGCCGTGCGCAGCGGCACCGAGCGTCCTCTCAGGTCGCGCCGTCCCGCGATGGCGGGTCGGGCGCACCGTCGGCGTCCCCCGGCGCCAGCGGCACGGCGAAACCGAACTCGGAGCCGCCGCCCGGCCGCGGACGCAGCCACATCCGCCCGCCCTGCAACTCGGCCATACGCTTGCAGAGGGCGAGCCCGATGCCGGCGCCGGGCGTCGTGCTGGCGTGGGTGCTGCCCCGCACGAACGGCTCGAAGACAGCATCACGCTCGGCGTCCGGTACGCCGCGACCGCGGTCGAGGACGCGCACCTCGACCATATCCCGCGCATAGCGCACCGTGATGTCGATCGGCTCCGCGGAGGGGCTGTACTTCTCAGCGTTGCTGAGGAGGTTGCGGATGATCTGCTCGACGTAGACGGGCACGGCGGTCGCCAGCGCGGGCTCGGGCGGCATGTCGAGCGCGAGTTTCCGGTGCGGAAACTGCCGCTGGTGCATGGCCACGCATCGCGCGACGATGCGCTCGACGATGAGCGGCTCCGAGGGCAGCGTGACGCCGCGGTCAAGCCGCGCGAGCATGAGGAGATCATCGAGGATAGCCGCCAGCCGCGAAGACTCCTGCACAACGTCCCGGAGTGCGGCGGCCCGGCTCTCGGGGTCCAGCGCATCACCGCGGCGGGCGAGCACCTCCGCGTTTCCCCGGATGACCGTCACCGGAGTCCGCAGCTCGTGCGCGACGAGGCCCACGAACTCGTCTTTCATCTGATTGGCCTCTCGCAGACGGTCGTTCAGCCGGCGCACCTGGTCGAGCGCGCGGGCGCGTTCGTCGTCGGCGACGCTGACGTGATGTGTCACCGTCCCCACGACGAGCGCGACGAATACGAAGACGACGACTCCCACGGCGTCCGCCACCGTCTCCGCGCCCGGGTCATAGACGGGGTCGAACACCAGCAGGGCGGCGCCGACCGACGTGAGCAGCACCGCCAGCAGCACGGCCCGCATATCGCAGTACCAGGCGACGGCGAGGACGGCCACCAGCAGGACGGTCGTGGACTCGCCCGGTAGGACCCGGCTGAGCGCGACGCTCGCGATGATCGCCGCCACCGATGCGAGGACGGCGACGACCAGGCGCGCGGCGTCGTTGCGCACGCGCATATGCGCATAGGGGAGGCGGAGCGATGCGCGGGGCGCCAGTGTCAGATTCATCGTCGAAGGGAGCCGCCACCTGCGAGGGATTTCACTGTACGCATTCGGTCGGAGGGGTTTCAACCGCCAGTGCGCCCGGACGGGTTACAGATGCATCGCGCGCGACGCGTCCCGCATGCCAGATGCGCCGCGCCGTGACGCGGCCGTAACGTCACCCGCGCCTGTCCGCGCTGCGCATGCCACGCGCCGCCGTCACGCCGCACAACGCGAGCGCCGCACCCCACAGGTAGCCGCCCAATACGTCGAGCGGCCAGTGCACGCCGAGCCACAGGTTTACCGGCCCCGTAAGGGCCAACAACGCGAGCGAAAGGGTCGCCAACGGCGCCGCCACCACCGCCGGCAGACGTCCCGTGGCGAGCAGCCACAGCGCATAGCCCCAGAGCACCGCCGGACTCATGACGTGGCCGGCCGGGAAGCTCTCGCTGGTGATGCTGCCGCGTATCTCGACGAGCTCGCCGGTGGGCCGCGGCCGGTCCACGATGTCTTTGATCGCTGGCTGCCAGATGCCGAGCAGCAGGAGCGCCAGGGCGAGCCCGAGCGCCTCGGCGCGCGCTCCTGTCGCGAAGAGCGCCAGCACAGCCGCCGCGCCGACGGCCAGCGTCACCTGCGTGCCGGTGACGCTCCGCACGATGTCCGAGAGCGACTGGCCCGGGAACGGCCACGACTGCACCTCTCGCACCGTCCGCAGCTCTCCGGGCAGGCGGTCCCACCCGGCCGCCACCACCGACACCGCGACCGCAGCGACGAGCGCGGCGGCCGTGACGGCGATCAGCTCGCGCCCGGTCATGGACTAGGCGTCCGGACGCCAGAAGTTGGGGTTGCCAGCCACATGCTCGTCGCGGTGCGCGAGACGGCGCTGCGGCGCCCCGAGGCCGCCGGGGATGATCGCCGGGTCGACGGCCGCGCGCGTAGGGTCGGCGAAGTTGGTGAACGTGACCTCGCCGGACGCCGTATCGAGCACGGCGTACGAGAGCTGTAAGTGATTGCGCGGGTCGCGCGCCTCACCGGCGGAGCCCGGGTTGATGACGAGCGGCCGCCCGACGCGCTCCGCCATCTGGTAATGCGTGTGGCCGAGGATCACATAGTCTGCGTCGATCTCGGCGAACCGTGAGATGCTGGGGCTGTTCGGGTAGATGTACTCGTTGTGCGGCTCCCAGGGGCTGCCGTGCACCATGACCAGCCGCTTTCCATCGACGACCGTCTCCAGCACGCGGTCGCGTCCGGCCATGTAGGCGACCTCGTCCTGGCGGACGCCGGGCGCGTTCCGTGCCGACTCGCCCCAGCGGCTCAGCAGCACTTCCTCGTGGTTGCCCAGGATGTAGCGCGCGTTCCGCTCGCGCAGCAGCGCCATGACGTCGTTCGAGAAGCGGAACTGGTACACGGCATCGCCGGCACACAACAGCTCGTCCACGTCGCGCATGCCTTCGAGCGCGATCCGGAGTCCCTCGGCGTTGCAGTGGACGTCGGCGACGATGCCAATTCTCATGCTCGCAGCTTACCAGCGGCGGGCAGCCGCGGGCGTCTCCACGTGCCCTGGCGGAAGCGCCAGGTGACGAGCGGCGCGCGCACCCGGTTCTCGCTCACGGCAGCCGGTCAGGCGGACGGCACGCTCAGCCCCGGCCCCGGCACGAGGAGCGCGGCCGGCGCGCTCCACGCCCCACGCCGTCACAGTGAGGGCGCGACCCCGCGCCGGCGTGCGAGCAGGCAGTGCGGCGTAGCAGCCGCGGCGCGTACGGCGATGCGCGGAGGCGCCAGCGTCATCCCGGAGGGGGCGTGTCGCCGGTGAGCGGGCCCCCGCCGCCGCCGGGCACGGGCGTCTCCGTCGGCAGAGGCGCTTGCGTGTGCGTCGGCGTCGGCGTTGCCGGCGGCGGCGTATGGGTGTGCGTGGCAGCGGGCGTGTGCGTGTTCGTGGGCGTCACGCTCGGCGTGCGCGTGGGCTGCGGCGTTTCCGTCGGGTAGGAGTCGGGGTCGGGCAGCACCCAGGGCGTGGGCGTCGGCGTCCCGCTCTCCGGCGGAGGCGGCGGCGGTGGCGCATCGCCGCCGTCTGCCCCGCGCGGGATCAGCGCCGGCTCATCTTCGACGAGGTCCGGGTTCGCCGGGCGCGCCGTCGGGTTGAAGACGCGCGGGACGCGGCGCGGCGTCAGCTTGATCTTCTGTGGCTCGCCGGGGCCATAGTTGCCGGACACGTACGAACGTCCGGTCTGTGGCACGCCGTCGTTGTCGGGGATGTCGTCGAACGCAATCGGCAGCGACTGCGTGAAGTAGTGCTCGCCGTCGAAGCGCTGCACCTGGAAGTGGAGGTGTGGCCCCGGCCCGCCATCGATGTCGGAGCAGGTGACGCCGGTCTCGCCGGAGACCGCGATCGGCTCCCCGCGGTCGACGATCTCGCCCGGCTCGACGATCACGGAACCGTATGCCAGGTGATAGTACAACGCGGCCGTACCATCGCCGTGGTCGATGACCACGTAGTTCGTCCATGTCGAGTAGATGGCGCTGCAGCCGCCGAGGTTGGAGTCATCGCGCGTCGCGACGACCTTGCCGGGGCGCGAGGCGACGACCGTGTCATAGTTCAGGTCAAAGTCGTACGCGTAGGCGGCGAGGCCGTTGTGCGTGAAGGAGGTCTCCTCGCCCTGCGTCACGGAGTGGATCTCGCCGCCGGCCCATGGGAGAAGATAGCCGGGCGGCGCCGGATACAGCTCCTCCTCGCCGGCGCCTCCGCCGGGCATGGTGATCGCCGAGGTCACCGCGGCCACGACCGTCACAGCGAAGAACAGCGGCGAGAGCAGCGACATCAACGTGCGGTCACCTCACGACGATCGCGGCAGGATGAGCAGGGTGTGGTTGACGGAATGACGGGATCATACCCGTGCTGCCCGGGGAAGCGTAGGGGTGCCGTCCTGACAGTTTCAAGGTCCCGGTCAAGATACTTCCTTCGGGCGACGGCCCTGGTGGTGGCCGCGCTGCCCTGGACCGCCGCTTGCAATTCGGCCAGCGCGCCCAGTCCATCCGCACTCTTGACGGCGCGCCCGGCGACCGCCACGGGCACGCGCGAAGCCACGCAGGCGCCTACGACCATCGCCTCGCCGACCGCCGCGGCCGCATCTACATCTTCGGCGGCCGTCGCTGCCGATGAACCTGCGGGATTCCCGCTCCACCCGCAGCAAACCACCGATCGGGCCGTAGGGGCAGTAGGGGAACGGCGTATCGAGCCCGGGGCCGGCCCTACTGTATCGGACTACAGCCTCCGCGATCAGCCCGGGGCGGATGCGGCCGCCGCCAACGCCGCGGGCTGGAACTGCCGCGTCCACGCCGCATACGAAGGCGCGCCCGCCGTCGACTGGTACGTCCCCATCGGCACGCCCGTATACGCGACGATGGACGGCACGGCCGTGCTCCTCATCAACACGTATGTCAATGCGTTCGACTACTACGGCGTCAGCCGCGAGCCGTACCTGGGTGACCCCGACCGGGCGCGCGCGCCGCTCTCCCCCTTCCCTGGGCCTGGCGGCGGCATGGGCGTCTACGTCGCCGTCATCGGGGAGCGCTACCGCACGGACTACGGGCACCTGGCGCTGACGCCAACGCTCGCGCTGGTGCCGGACTCCGCGTTCTCTGCGCCATACGGCCGCGGCTACGATTGGGCGTCGCGGTTCGGCCGGCCGCTGCCGTCCACCGTCGCGGAGCAGGTCGCGACGTGGGAGGTACGGCGCGGCGACGTCATCGGTTACACCGGCGACAGCGGCTATTCGGAGGCGCCGCACCTGCACTATGCGATCACCGACCGGGCCACAGGCACCAGGCTCTGCCCGACCACCGAAGCTGGATTCGCGCATGGCGGCTGGCTCGCCCGGCAGCCGTGAGGCCTCACGCGATAGGCGGCGCCAGGAACTCGCCGCCCGGCGCGCGCGGCGCCTCGACGACGCCGACGATGGCGGCTCGGTCCAGCGGGCCGTAGATGTGGGGATACACGCTTCCCGGCTCGTCGTAACGGATCTCGGCCGTCACGCGTGAGGGGTCGATGACGAGCACGACGTACTCGCGCGGGTCGTCGCGGTAGTACCGGTTGCCGACATCGACGACGTTGCTGATGCCGTCGGTGCAGTGGATGAACCCGTCGGCATCGTAGGCTTCCGGCACGTATGGCGCCGCAGGGTCGAGCGACTCGTAGTAGTCGCGCGCCGCAAGGTGGTAGGTGACCGCGCGGGTCACGGCACTTCGACGCCGGCGAGCACGCGCGAGATGATCTCCTCGGACGTGACGCCCTCCGCCTCCGCCTCGTACGTCGTGACGATGCGGTGACGCAAAACGTCCATCGCGACGGCCTTCACGTCATCCGGCTCCACGTAGCCGCGGCCGCGCATGAAGGCGTGCGCGCGCGCCGCCTGCGCCAGGTAGATGCCGGCGCGCGGCGAAGCCCCGTATTCGATGAGCTGCCGGAGGTCCGCCAGCCGGTATGCGGCGGGGTCGCG